>JAFEGS010000623.1 GCA_018239705.1 Verrucomicrobiota bacterium
AGCATTGCATCCAGTTCAGATTCTAAAATGAGAAAAGGCTTATTTGTAGGATCTCCATATATGCTAGGAGCTTTTTGGCTGCCTGATATTTCGATATATTTGGGGTGTGCATCTTGTTGCCGGATCTTGAGTTTTAGGGGTTCCAATTGAGCATCGAATGTTGGAATTACGATACCCTTTGGAAGCCAGATTTTTTTATTGGAAGGGGTGTTAAGGTGGAACGTTTGAGGGTTCCAACCTAGCTGGAAGTGTTGCATTGTGCCTAGTGTAAAACCTCTGTCATACAAGAGCTCGAGTGCATTGGATGTTGCAAGAAGCCTTTTGTGACATATTGTAATGAAGTTGGAAGCATGTTGCCTCCATGCTAACTCAGGGAGGTTTGAAGTGTGAGGTGTGAAAGAGGGTTGTGGCTTCCATAACTGAGTGTGAGGTGGCGTTTTTGGTGATAGGTTAAGCAGCTTGCAGGCTTCAACGTAGGACATGGCGTGGAAGTCTCGGAGATACTGTATGGGATCGCCACGTTTTTGGCATCGCCTACAATAGTAGCGGTTTTGTTTGTTCCAGATGATGAATCGATCTTTGCCACCACAGCCAGGGCAAGGGCTGTGGTATTCACCACCATTTGTTGAGGCAACTTTTTTTGGATCGAGGCCGTCAGCTACGGCGAGGTCAAGAATATACATAATAATTCCTATAATTTTTTGGTTGTCCAAGCGAGTCCAGGGTGTCCACGCAGTTTTGTGGCTCCAGTTGATGCAAGGTGAGTTTCGCTTATTTTTTGCGTGGACTCGTTGGACTTACTTGGACGTTGTTACTGTTCCCAAATGTGGCTAGACTGTTTTGTGAATTTTTCAAAGGTTTTGCGAGATGCTTCGAGAGTGGAAAACTCATACCACCATTCGCGTCCACCATTAATTGTTCGTCTGCTTTTTTCTGCTGTGAGCAGTTTTTTAAGCCGTTTTCCAAATTCAGAGCTGGTTTCGTACTTAAGGCCTTCTCGTGAGCACCAATCTTTGTATAGCTGATAGGTTTGCTCAGAAGGAAGAGGTCCCCAGTCGTGATGTTGCTGGGGAAATGTCAGGTGAAAAGTACCATCTCTTAGGGCTTCGAAGAGGTATTTCTCTACACTTGAAGCAGCTTTCATTTTCATATCAAAGCCAGAATCATTTTGAGGCATGATTCTAGGGTCAAATGTAGAGATATTTTCGTAGAGAAGGTCATGCAAGAGTGCTTCAATACCACCTTGATGCATCTGTAGGTCAAGTTTTTTGAAGTAGGAAACATCTTCCTTGCGGTGAGAAGAAACGTTAAGAGCAAAAAAACGTCGGTCATCTAAATCCATCGGGACAGCCCAGTCTTCATTGCTAGAGACAACAAGGTGTCGGCAATTCTCAACTTGGATGGCATCTTTGCCTTTGCCTTCGATGATGATGGTGGGATCGGTAATGAGAGCTTTGAGTGCACCAATTTCTTTTTTTGATCCGCCCCAGATGGCCTCATTGGCATAGATGAGGTAAGCATATTTTAGGTGGCTATTAAACTTGCCTGTGATGTGCTCGAGGTTGGTAACAGTGAGAAAATAGGGTCCAAACAGGTGGCCAAAGTATTCAACAAACTTGCTTTTACCGGTTCCTTGTAATCCTCTGAGAACAAGTGCAGCGGCAAGAAGAGTGGGCTTTTGAACAACACAAGCCATCCATTTGCGGACATACTCATAGTGATCTTGGATGTTGCTACAGATGACCTCGAGGACATGCTGCCAATAAAGGTCACAACAACCTCGAATAGGTTTTATTGCAAATCCTTTGAAGATGTTATAGTTGTCATCGTAATCACCTGGTCTTTGTGGATTGAAGACGATATTTTCAAATGTTCGTCGATGAGGGTGCTTCAGCCAAAAAGCTGCTTTATTTTGGTTTTTGCCTTGGGAATTGATAAAGAAATCATTTTCGTGAAACGTTTTAAAGGAGCTCCGAGAGTCCAGTTCGAATGCCGTAGGGCTTTTTTGCACCAGAATATAGGTTGTTGAGGTACGCACAATCGCGTACCTCTTATTAAACTCCCGTAAAACTTTTTCTTCAGAGGTCAGAGCCATATCTAAGAGCTTTTCTGCTTGCGCTTGTGATAGGGCTCGATATTCCTCCAGGGGAATTGTTTTGGATCTATTATCCGAACATGCTATCATCGTGTATTCCTTAGTTTGAGTCGTTGTTGGGTTACTTCTTCAATTTGATTCATTTTGAGGCGCCCTGCGCTACAACGTAGGGCTTTTTTATTTCTGCCATTCATCGTGCTTGCTCCTCCAGCCATCTATTAAAGGCGTAGAGGTCAATAAGGACTTTGCGACCGACGCGTCGTACGCACTTGTCTGCAAATCCGTATTTGTTGAAAAAAATGTAATAACGAAGGCTAGTTGCAGTTGGCCAGTCTCGACCTTGGAGAAAGGCTTTGCAAGTGATTAGGTTTGATTGTACCTGGTTGTTTAGCGCTTGTGTGGACATAAGTACCTCATGGTATTTTAGGTTGTGAATAGCCTGTGACAAGCAAGAACTACTCATGCCTAATGAATAACATGATGTGACTTTTTTGCGCAATAATTTTCGAATAAGTTATTTATCTTGTTCGAATTTCAGCTTTAGGAGGGTTCCTGGTGTGATTTTTACTTTCTTCACGCTCTTTTCGCAAGCGCGTGCAAAGCTTTGGTTCAGGTGCGTTCTATCAACGTGTGCTCCACGCACATTGGTGAAAGCCAGTTTTTGTGAGTTTGGTTGAGCGTTTATGTAGGAAAGTAGTTCTAAAAATAGATGGCGAGGCAGTTGTTTCGTTGTTCCATCTAGATGGAGTAAGAAGCTCTTTTTATCCAGTGAGGTGCGTTGTAGGGAGAGGATGTCTTCCATCGCCACATCGCCAAAATAGAGGAGTTTTGCGATTAGAGCATCACGCTCAGATAGGTGTGGAACAAAGTCCATAAAGGTTTCATAGCTCACGGCTTTATGTCGGACGCGTTCTCGGTCAGGATCTGTGCTATATGGAACATGATTTTGTGTTTGGCGCGACAGACTTCGTGTAAAATCCATGTAGCATTGTACTTTTTCTTCCTTTTCTAGCATTGTCCATCCTTGGACAGAGCGAATGCTTTCTAGAATAGCCTGATGACCATGTTCAATAAAATATTCGAGCGTTAGGGGCTTTCCGTGTTTGTCTTCAATAGGGATGAGCTTTTTCTGCATTAGGGAATACATGTGTTCGCAATAGCGCGGTTCATAGTTGGGGTCGGCTAATTTAGTTCTGAGCCAGTCTTTAATAGCGGAGACAATAGAGACCTTGTGAAAAAAATCTTGAAATTGAGTTGCTTGCTCTTCAAACTCATGTGCCTTCAAACGAAATTGTATGGATTGTTCTTCTATAGCTTCACCTTGCTGGGCAATTTTTAGCTCGCTAAGAACAGCTTTCCATGAATGCTCAAAGTCTTGAAAAGTCCTTTTAGGGCTATTATAAGAGGTGCTTTTTGTCATACGATATTTATTACCTTTTGATCATCCAGTATATCAGTGAAGATATTTGAATTCATCTGGGTAACGACTTTTGTTGTATGAGCTTCAGAGTGATGTGCGTATCGTTTCACCATTTGGAGCGTTTTGTGGCCGAGCACGTGCGCAATTTCTCCGAGGGTGGCTTTATTCATAGCAAGATATGATGCTGCTGAGTGCCGTAAATCGTGAAAACGAAAATCCTCAATACCTGCTATCTTGATCGCTTGTTCCCATGCATAGCGAAGGTCTAACGGTTTTTTGGTGTTTTTACCTGGGAATAGTAAACGTGTATCTAACCTTCGGAGTTTAGACAGCTGTACAAGAAGTTCCCGAGCATGGCCTACAAGTGGGAGTACGCGACTTTCGCCATTTTTGGTGTCATGAAGCACAATTCTGTTTGTGGCAAAATCGACATCATCCCACGTAAGGTGCATGATTTCTCCTTGTCGCATGCCCGTGGATAGAGCTAGAACGACAATAGTATAAAGATGGGCATGATCACTTTTTTGACAGGCTTCTAAAAGAAATTTTCTTTCATTGTCGTTTAAGAAGCGAATCCTACCGCGTGGCTCTTTTGGTCTTGTTACCTTTCTCATAGGGGAGTCGTCAAGCCATCCCCACTCCTTTACAGCTGTGCTAAAGGCATGGCTTAAGGCAGCAAGATAGCGGACTACAGTTGCTGGTGCTCGTTTGCTGTCCCTTGCAGTTATTCCTTGAGATAGTTTATCGCGATATTCCACGATGAGAGCAGGAGTTACATCTGAGAGCAGGTGTTTGCCAATTTGTGCCTTCCACCAAAGAAGTTGTGCGGTTTGCTTTACAAGGCTCTTTGGTTTTGTTGGCAATACATGGCGAATATAGCGGTCGACGAGGTCGTTTAAGGTGTGTTTTTTGGATTCAGCATGCTTAAAATAGCGACCTTCCCTGATCGCTGCTTCTGTAAGCTGCATCCATTCCTTTGCTTTTGACTTACTAGTGAAGGTGGCAGAGACCAGTGGAAGCCCGCGAAGGCGGATCCTTGCGCGATAGGTGATTTCACCACTTTCTGAAACTCGTTTCGTAATAGCGCCCATACTTGCCTCCGGTGTTAGGCGATAACTGTAGAAAACAAACAAGAAAAATGCAACATGGGATTAAAAATCCCATTAGGATTTATACGCAACATGCTCAAAATAAATGCATTACAACTAATAAAATTAATTTTGGTCCAATAATGGTCCATTTCGTGCTAGACACGAAGAATTGATAGTTGTTTTTGGTTGAGTAGTGGACCACCAGTGGACCATGGAAGACATATATTTCCCATTTGGCTGCTGGTGTTGTGACGTAAGTCTTTGGAGGTAAGGCATGCTCGGAACTGGACTCGAACCAGCACGGGGTTGCCCCCAAGGGATTTTAAGTCTATGATGTTTTCGTGACGTTACCTAACATCCCCTAACTTCCTGAGAAAAATATAGCCGTTTGAGTGATTTACATATACTGGTTTGTTATGGGAAATCACGACAAATTACGCAGTGTACTGACCAGCATGTGGCCAAGTAAACTACCGTCAGTCCCTCATTGTAAAATTGATACCTTATGCCCTAAACTCCTTCCCAGATCTTGATTTTTCACGTTGAGCTAGTTTCCGATATGAGAACCTTATCGGAAGTTATACCAACCAAATACTTGAAGGTGCCTATGGAAAAAGATTTGATCGTCGTAACTCCTGCAACGCTTGAGATCGTCGGCTCTGAACAGGCGTTTTACACTAATAGCTATACGAAATATTCTAAGGCCCGTAACACACTCGATGCCTATCAATCCGACTGGGCAGATTTCCACATGTGGTGCTACAAAAGGCAATGCAGGTGCTTTCCAGCAGATCCAAAAGATGTAGCCGACTATCTCGAAGACCGTGCAACGAATCGCTGGATAGGCCCATCAGGGAAGAATCGCAAGGATGTCGAAAAGAGTCCTCTAAAGTGGAATACTCTCGAGCGTAGACTCACCACCATCGGCAAAATGCATAAGCACATGAAGCTGCCCTTCAATCGCAATGACCCAGCTATAGAGTCAACAATGAAGGGCATCAAGAGAAAGCTGAGCGAAGAGCTTCCATGCCAGATTATAGAAGAACGGAAAGACCCTACTCTCATTGATGAGATTCGCAAAATGGTACAGGCAATTCCTGTTCAAAGAGAGGGGGGTCCTCATCTGATTGGGATGAGAGACAGAGCGTTGCTACTGATTGGATTTTCTGGAGCTCTTCGGCGTTCAGAGATTGCTAGGATAAGAATAGAACACGTTAAGTTTGTTAGAGAGGGGGTTGAGCTGCTGATACCATGGTCAAAGACGGGAAGGAGAGATTTAGCGATTCCTTACGGGTCAAATCACGAAACGTGCCCTGTTAGGGCTCTTAAAGACTGGGTGGAAGCTTCTGGGAT
>JAFEGS010000624.1 GCA_018239705.1 Verrucomicrobiota bacterium
ATTTGCTATGTACCAGGATTTAGTAAAACCAAAAAAAGATTTGGTCAGTTTTTTCCGAGATTCGCCTCTATGGGGTCTGGATCTGGACCTAGAACGTCAAAAAGACGCTCCACGGGAGATTGAATTTTAATGTATTTGCTAGATACTTGTGTATTTTCTGAATTAATCAAAAAGGAAGCCTCTCTGAGTGTTATAGAGTGGGTTTTAGGGAAAGACGACAATCTTTTTTCTGTATGTAGCTTGACGTTTGGAGAAATTAGAAAAGGCATTGAAAAGATGGCTGAAAGTGCACGCAAAAAGAAACTAGAAGCTTGGTATCAGGAATTTTTGATCCCTCGTTTTTGGCATCGAATAGTTCCCATTGATGGTCAAGTAGCAGGTGTCTGGGGTGAGCTTATTGCTAAAGCAGAAAAGAAAGGCCGTGTACTACCCACAATAGATAGCCTTATTGCTGCAGCCTGCATCACTCATAACCTGCATCTAGTCACGCGGAATATCAAAGACTTCCAAGGGCTCGATCTTACAATAGTTAATCCTTGGGTACAGCCTCACTAGTTCAAACAAAAGACTAAGAAGAATGCTCTGCATTCTTCTTAGTCTTGGTGATTGCTCAATTTTTAGTTATCTATAGAAGCCCTGCGTTGCTTCCGCTTTTGATCGGGCAAGGAAACTTTGATGCACAGCTTCCAATCCTTTGCCATTTTGTACGTCTTCTATGCTCACCTTATGGCGCTCTCTCAAACTTGTAGGGGTCTTACCGGCGTTGCCAAAAACCGCTGTGTTGCCGTTTTCAGGGGTGTACGATCCCTTGACCGTGAAAAAGACACACGTACAACCAGCATTGAAGGGGCTTGATAATCCTTCAATTGCCTTAGCAAAGCAACTTTCAAGATCTGCTCTTGTGAAATAACTCTTGTTTATTGCCTTATAATGAACCTTACCCTGTTCATCACAATTCACTTCCTTAGGTTGATTTGGAATTTCTATTTTATACCAAACATTTATCCCTAGTCCTTTGCAAGTAGGTTGCATAATATATCTCCTTTTTATTAAAAAATAATGCTTTAATAAAAATAACTTTTACTATAATCCCTATTTATTGTCAATAGGTCATTATTTGGTGGTACTAAAAAGCGCGAAGCTGGTCGGGTATATGCACATCCATGACAAATGTGCGTGATGTGCAGTTGAAAATAATAGATCAAATGCACATAATGAGCATATGTTACGGATGTGCAGGAGGAAGTCAAAATGAGTAGCAAGTACGTTGGACGAAAGGAGTCTCTCGAGGATCTAAAAGCTTTGCAGGCCAAGAAAAAAGCCTCTCTGGTGGTCATTAATGGGCGTCGCCGCGTTGGGAAAAGTCGTTTAGCCGAAGAGTTCGGAAAGTCCCAGGTTTTTATCCCATTTACAGGTCTGCCACCACTGGAGGGGATCACAGCACAAGATCAGAGAAATAATTTTGCAGAACAGCTAAGTGCTCATTTCCGATTGCCAAACTTCACATTTCTCGATTGGGGAGAGGCCTTCAAAGCACTTGGAAGCTTGCTCTCCCAATCTCCCACTGTCGTTCTTTTTGATGAAATTTCATGGCTTTCTCATGAAGATCCGCTCTTTCTAGCCAAATTTAAAGTTTGGTGGGATCTCAATCATAGCAAGTTCCCACATCTCATTTTTATCTTATGCGGATCTGTATCCTCATGGATTGAAGAAAATATTCTCAAAAGCACTGCATTTTTTGGGCGAATTTCCCTGACGATACACCTGCAGCCCCTTTCTACTCGGGAAAGTGTTCAGCTTTTGCAAGCAAATGGAATTCAGGGATCAGCTTATGATTACTATAAAATTCTCTCGATTACAGGGGGTATCCCTTGGTATTTGGAGCAGATTTTACCTTCTAAGCTTGCTGATAACAATATTTCTGATCTCTGTTTTGCTCGTAATGGTCTTTTAGTGACAGAGTTTGACAAGATTTTCCATGATCTTTTTGGATCGCAAGGTACGACATATAAAAAAATTCTCTCCATCTTAGAAAGAGGAATGTATACGCAAGCAGAGATCCGCGAGGAAATGAACTATGCGCATAGTGGGACTTTCAGTGCCCTTATGGAACATTTGTGCATCGCGGGTTTCGTTACAGAGCATTTTCAATGGCAGCTGAAAACAGGCAAAGCTGCAAGGCAAAGCCTCTACCGGCTAAGTGATCCTTATATACGATTTTATTTAAAGTATATTGAACCTAATCTTGAAAAAATTAAGGCTGGTCTCTTTGAAGCGGTAGAGCTTGTAAAATTACCTGGATGGGACAGCATGATGGGTTTTCAGGTAGAAAACCTTCTTTTGCAAAACAGAAAGCTTTTGCTCGATTCCTTAGGCATTAGTGGGAATGATCTTCTCGCCGATAACCCATTTCTCCAAAGAACAACATCGCGTAGGCAGGGTTGTCAAATTGACTATCTCGTCCAAACAAAGAATTGGAATTTGTTTGTAAGTGAATTTAAATTTAATAGAAAAATGATTGGTCGAGAAATCATCAACGAAATGGCTGAGAAATTACAGCGCTTTACAGTCCCTAAAGGGTTTGCGAAGATACCGGTTTTATTTCACCTGGGAGAGGTGAGTAGTTCAGTTTACGATGCAAATTTCTTTTATAAGATTATCGATATTGGGGATTACTTATAAAGAAATGTTATAGAATGTGAATAGCCGCGTAGACAGTTTTTTTGGAGAGGTTGAGCTGCGTGCTTACAAAGGCGATGGCCTCTTTGGTGGAGCAGTTGTGCGTTCTGCTATAGTCTTCAACGCATAGACGTAAAAAATCTTTTGAAAAGACCGGTTCTGCATCCTTTTGATACCCTTCTATAAGAAGGACGATTTCACCAAGGGCTGCCTCCTGCTCTTCTTGTGCAAGGACAGCAGAAACCGTGCCGGTCAGGATAGTTTCAAAGCGTTTTGTCAGCTCACGAGCAAGGGCGATTTTTCTATTTGGATCGAGGCTTTGTATGGCTTGTAGGCTTTTTCGAATGCGCTGTGGCGATTCATAGCAGATACTCGTTCCCGGATATTCCAGGAGCTGTTCGAGCGATTCGAGAAGCTCTGATTCCTTCTTTGGTAAAAAGCCTACAAACTGGAAGGGCTGCGTTTTAAAGCCGGAGAGTGTGAGGCCGCAAATGGCAGCACAAGGGCCTGGCAGGGCCGTAATTGGGAGGTGGAGCTCTCTACACCTTCTCACAAGCTCCTCTCCGGGGTCTGCAAAGAGCGGAGTACCTGCATCGGAGATGAGCGCAATGTTCTTTCCCTCCTGCAGATCGCTGATGACTCTCTCTTCTCTACTCGATTCGTTCCAGAGATGAAAACTTATAAGAGGTTTTTGGATTTCGTAATGGGCAAGAAGCTTGAGGCTGTGTCTCGTATCCTCACAGAGGATATAGTCACACGCTTTGAGGCAGTTGACAGCACGAAAGGTGATGTCTTCGAGATTTCCAATAGGGGTAGAGACAAGGTATAACACAAGTACCTTAAGGATAAAGATAAGGTGGCACCCAGATTCGAACTGGGGAATGGAAGCTTTGCAGGCTTCTGCCTTACCACTTGGCCATGCCACCTTATGCGACCAGTCTAGCAAGATCGTTTAATTCTTTTCAAGCAGATATTCTTTGTGCTATACATTTATGGTTTACATATGAGGAGCAGATGCCGTCGACACTTGTTTTACCCGAGCTATACCATATGCTTGGACAGGAAATTCCTGAGAATATTGCGCACGTTACACTTTCCGGTGTTGCAGTAGACAGCCGGCAAGTAGAGCCGGGCAATCTCTTTGTGGCGCTCAAAGGGCAAAGAGTAGATGGACACGATTTTCTGCTAGAGGTTGAAAAACGGGGAGCTTGCGCCGCAATTGTCGAAAAAAGGGCTTCATACCAGGATGTAAAAATACCCCTTATATGCGTCGACGATCCTTTGAAAGCCATGCAGCGGCTTGCAAGGATGCTTGTAGCAGCATCCGGTGCCAAGGTGGTTGCTGTCACGGGCTCTTTAGGAAAAACGACAACAAAATCTTTTATTTCAGCGCTTCTTGGCAGCAAGTACAAAATAATGAGTACGAGCGGGAACCAAAATTCGCAGGTGGGGCTCTCTCTATCTATCCTTAACAATTGTGTAGGCGATGAAGACTACCTCGTTCTTGAAATGGGGATGACGGAAGGCGGCCATATTCAACGGCTTGTCGAAATTGCCCCTCCAGACATTGCTGTGATTACCTTTATTGCTCTTGTGCATGCAGCATCTGCCGGCTCACTCGAAGAGATTGCTCGAGCCAAAATGGAAATTTGTTCACATCCGCAGACGAAAGTCTGCATTATCAATCTCGATTCTCCCTGTCAGGAGCTTCTTTTTCAACCGAGTACTTGCAAGAAATTGGGCTATTCGATGATTGTACCACATGCTGATATGAGGCTTGAACTTCAGGACTCTTCGATGTGCTTTCATGAGCAAGCTCATGCTACGTTGATGCCACGGCTGGCTTTACCTGCAGCGCATGTCTATGGATGTATGCTAGCTGCCTGCACAGTAGCTCGTGGCTGCAATATGGAGTGGGAGGAGATTCAGAGAGCTCTACCGACGCTTACGCTTCCGCAAGGGCGGCTGCAGTTTGTTGAAAAGGCCGGCATAACCTTTATTGATGATGCCTACAACGCAGCAGAGCCCTCTTTGAAGGCTGCCTTAACGGTGCTAAAGGAGCATGGTGCAGGAAGAAGAAAAGTGGCGGTAATTGGTAGTATGAGAGAACTTGGCGCCTATTCAAGCGAAGCACACAGAGCCGTGGGGGAGTGGGCGTTAGATCGGGCAGATATTATGGTCTGTTTAGGAAAAGACTGTGCTCCAATTATTGAAACGTGGCAAACTGCGGCTCGCCCATCGTTTTGGTTTTTAGAGTATGATGATCTTCTCTCATTTTTGAAGCAGGAACTTATACCGGGCGATGTGGTGCTATTAAAAGGTAAGCGACCAGATGATCTGGGGCGAACGATAAACCTACTATGAGTTTATATGATTTTTTTGATGCAACATTATTTTGGTGAGATGGCTGGCTGGCACCTTCTCACTTTTTTTGACTACACCTCTACGCGAGTGATGCTAGCTACCTGTCAGTCCCTCCTCTTTTGTCTTTTCTTCGGCCCCTATTTTATCAAAAAGCTTTCACAACTCAATGCAGGACAGCCTATCCGAGAGGATAATGGCTTTTTATTAGGGGAGCTGCACAAAAGTAAAAAAAATACTCCTACAATGGGGGGAGTGCTGATCTTAGCCTCTGTCTTGAGCTCGCTCGTTGTCTGGATGGACCTGACAAGCCCCTTTACGATTATACTCTTTTTGACGGCAGTTATCTTTGGGACATTGGGTGGCTATGATGACTATTTGAAGCTTCGCTATAAGAATAGTAAAGGGCTTTCAGGGAAGAAAAAGCTCATTGTCCAGCTCCTTTGGGCCTCTATGGTAATTGCCTATCTTCAAGGGTTTCTTCCTGAAAGTATGGAATGGCTCCGTCCGCCGGTAATCCTGGAATTTGCGGAAGGCGATTCAAAAAATGTATTACTTTCGCTCCAGGAGTATTCGAGCAGGATTTACGTACCCTTTGTAAAAGAGCCTGTCTTTATCCTTACAGGGGCTGCAGGAGTTATCCTTTGTGCATTTTTGGCCTTTGTTATTGTGGGCTCTTCTAATGCAGTCAATCTTACAGATGGCCTCGATGGATTGGCTACAGGGCTTTGCATCCTCGCAGCGGGGACTTTAGGGGTATTTGCTTTTCTGTCCAATCACGCAGAGATTGCTGCCTACCTCAACATCCTCTATGTAGAGGGGAGCGGTGAGATTGCTGTCTTCCTGGCAGCTGTATGTGGAGCCTGTCTTGGATTTTTATGGTTCAACTGCCAGCCTGCCCAGCTCTTTATGGGAGATGTTGGATCGCTTAGCCTCGGAGGCGTTATTGGTGTCTCAGCAGTGCTTCTCAACAGGGAGTTTTTGCTAGGACTTGTTGGAGGCATTTTTGTAGTGGAAGCCCTTTCTGTAATTGTTCAGGTAGGAAGTTATAAATGGCGCAAGAAACGGGTGTTTCTCTGTGCTCCTTTACATCACCATTTTGAATATAAGGGATGGAAAGAATCAAAAGTGGTCATCCGCTTTTGGATTATTGGGATTCTTTTGAGCCTTCTTGGCCTCATATCCCTCAAATTACAGTAGAGTTAACGATGAAAAATGTAGCTATTATTGGATTGGGAAAGAGCGGTCTATCGGCCTCTCGCTATCTTCGAAAAAAGGGTGTCAAGGTTTGGGGCTGCGATGACTATGCAACGCATGTACAAACAGATGACCATCTTCAAGTTGTAAAGCCGGGGCAGCTTATGAAGCTGATTGAGCAGAGGATGTTTTCCTTCATGCTCATCTCTCCGGGCATTCGCCTTTCGCATCCGCTTGTACAGAAGGCAAGAGAATATGGGCTGGAGGTCTTCTGCGATATTGAATATGCCTTTAGAGAGCTTGAGAAAAACCGTGTACCCATTTTCGGCATTACCGGCACCAACGGAAAGACCACTACGACGCTTTTGGTCTCTTTCATTATGAACCATGCAGGGCTTTCAGCAAAGCCTGTGGGCAATATTGGTGTACCATTACTCGATGAAGTGGAAGAGACAAACGATACCAATTTTGTGCTTGAACTGAGCTCCTTTCAGCTTCAAACTATCCATACGCCGCTTCTTCAAGCAGCGATACTGCTCAACATATCACCTAACCACCTCGACCACCACTCCGATTTTGGTGAGTATATACGAGCAAAACAGCACATCGGCAATATTGTAGGACCGGATGGCACGCTGTTTCTTCAAGAAAAGGCTTTCAGGGCCCATTCGTGGGAGCATACAAGGGGCCATATTGTTCGGTTTGGGTTTACTGCTGCTTGCGAAATTTTTGGCGATGGCCAAAGAATTGTGCGCTTTGGCGTTCAGGAAGAAGAACTTCCCAAAGCACTCCAGGGAGTTTTTTCACACGATGCTGAAAATTTTCTGGCAGCGTATGCACTCTGTAGGCACATAGGAATTTCTCCAAAGCAGTGCGTAGATGCCTATTCCAACTTCCGTAAGCCGCCACATCGCCTTCAGCTAGTACGAACGTGCCACGGCGTGAGCTTTTATGACGACAGCAAGGCGACCAATATTGAGGCAGTCATTCGCGCTGTGGAGTCTCTGCAAGCAAATATTGTCCTCATTGCCGGTGGTGTGCATAAGGGCTATCCCTACTATGCGTGGAAATCGGCTTTTGAAGGTAAAGTAAAGAAGATGTTCCTGGTAGGAGAAGCTGCGTGCCATATGGAAAAGGACCTGGAAGGTAGCGTCCCAATGGAGCGCTGTTCATCTTTTGAAGAGGCTGTACTGGGAGCAGCCTCAATGGCAAAGTCAGGGGATAAGGTAGTCCTTTCACCCGGCTGTTCCAGCTTTGATATGTTTTCCTGCTTTGAAGACCGCGGAAGGAAATTTCAAGAACTTGTCCATCAGATATGAGCCTTCGCATCGTAGTTGCAGGCGGGTCGGGGATGATAGGCTCTGCACTTGTGCCCTATTTGAAGTCTTTGGGGCATGAGGTAGTGCTCTTAAAGCGAAACAGCGAGCAGCACAAGGGCTATATGCCGCTTGAAGCGCTTGACGGGAGTGATGCCATCATTAACCTGGCAGGATATTCCCTTCTGAAAAAGCGCTGGACTAAGCAGGTGCGAGAAAAAATCGTGAGCAGCCGCTTGACAGCGACTCAGGCGCTCTCCGATGCAATCCGTACACTTAAAAAGCCTCCAAAACTCTTTATTTCAGCATCAGCTGCCGGGTATTATGGCGATTGTGGGGATGCAAAGGTCACAGAGGAGAGCCCTCCGGGAAGTGGATTTTTGGCTGCCCTCTGTCGTGACTGGGAGGAAGAGGCATTAAAGGCAGCCTCTTCTCAGACAAGAGTGGTCTGTTTGCGGATCGGGCTCGTGCTTACGCCGGAAGCTGGCCTGCTTGCAACACTGCTCCCTCTTTTTCGCTTAGGACTGGGAGGAACGCTTGGTTCCGGCAAGCAGTATATGAGCTGGATTGCAATGGAAGACCTTCTCGAGTTGATCCATTTTGTATTGCAGCACCCAGAGCTTGCGGGCGCGGTGAATGCGACGGCTCCCATCCCTGTGACAAATAAAACTTTTACTGATATCTTAGCGAAAGCTGTGCATCGTCCTGCCTGGTTTTCAGCTCCTTCATGGCTCCTTCGATTGGTTTTGGGCAAGATTGCAGATGAGGCGATCCTTATAGGTGCAAGAGTCTATCCGCAAAAAGCGATTGATGCAGGCTTTAGATTTTTGTATAATGATCTGCATAAAATCAATTTTGTAAGGAAAAAATGACAAAACGAAAGGCTGCGCGCTGGATTCTCGTAGCTGCGATGCTAGGCTATGTAACATTTTTGGGCGTGCGTGCCTGGGAAAGACGCACAGATGGGTTTACTGTCGAAAAGATGCATTCCGACCTGCCCTATGACCCAGCCTGGGACATCAAGGTAAGCCAAGAAGAGCTTGCAAATGTAAATAAAATCTTGAATCAACCCTATAGGTACTTGGGCCATGGGTTTCAGTGCTACGCCTTTTTAAGTGAAGATGGTACGTACGTACTGAAGTTTATGCGCCACCAGCGGCTGCGTCCCCCGGTTATGTTCGACTGGCTGCCAAATATCGCCTATTTCCAAGAGCTGAAAAAACAAAAGACACAAGAGCGATTTAGCCGGATGCAGCACCTCTTTAGGGGCTTCAAAGTGGGCTTTGAATATGTTCCTGAACAGACAGGGCTCGTATTTCTCCACCTCAACAAGACGCAAAATCAGCACCCAACAATCGCCATCTACGACAAAAGCGGGGCCAAGCACGAGATTGATTTGGACAAGACTGAGTTTGTGCTTCAGCGAAAAGCTCTTCTTATAAAGCCGGTAATTATTGGGCTGATGAATAGCGGCAAGGTGGATGAGGCGAAAGAGCGGATCAACCAGATTTTTGCCCTCCTTGTTGAGTGTTCAAAAAGGGGAATCCAGGATATGGATGGGGCATTGATTCGTAAGGACAATTTGGGCTTTCTTGGATCTAGAGCTATCTACATTGATTCGGGCAAGCTGAGCTGCAAGGAATCAATCAGGCAGAAGGCGCGATTTGTGCAAGATCTTCACCGCTTAAGACCTCTTCACAAGTGGCTCTCAGAGAGCTATCCGGAGCTTGCTAAGCATTTTGAAGTAGAAAAAAAGCGCGTAATCGATGCTTTCTGATGATTAAAATCAAATTTTTGTCCGTAGGGAAAACTCACGAGAAATGGCTTGAGGAGGGTATTGACATGTATGTCAAGCGCATGTCTCCTTGGGCTCAGTTTGAATTTATCTGGCTTAAGGATGCTTCCCAGCTCGAAAAGGCGCTCTCTGCAGAAAAGCATGTGGTGATTCTCGATCCCAAAGGCCAGCAGGTTGACAGCCATCGCTTTGCCGATTGGTTTTTCAAGAAGGTCGAGCAGGCCGGCTCTCGGCTTACCTTTGCGATAGGCCCCGCTGAGGGCTTTTCTGAGAAGGTGAAGGCGGAGTATGAAGCAATCAGCTTTTCACAGCTCACCTTTACGCATCAGCTGGCACGGCTCATTTTAATTGAACAGCTTTTCCGAGCCTTTGAAATTAAGAAAGGTTCTGCGTATCATAAATGAGGTAATACCCCATCAGGCATATACCGATTTCACTTGAGACTTATTGTTCTCTCTCTGGGTCTCTGCGTTGAAAATATCTCAGACCTTATCCAGGACCGTTTTAGCGAGAAAATCAACGCAGAGCGTGACAAACCCTACGTGCCCCTTACCGGGAAATAACAAATTA
>JAFEGS010000625.1 GCA_018239705.1 Verrucomicrobiota bacterium
ATCTGCCTCCCTACCTGCAAAACTTCGAAAAAATAGGTTTGCCCCCAACTCTTCGGGTATTAAACCTGGATAGAACAGCGATTAAATCTGAAGAGCTATCAGTAATTAATGAACGCTGTTCGAAGCTGGAATGGCTATCACTTCGTAGCTGTATCAACCTTACAAAAGAAAAGGTGCAGCGCGCGGGGTTTTCGCCTCAAGTACAGGTGAGTTTTACGCAATATGTATCGCCTCCTGTGACAGAATCTTTTTGGTGGGACCTCTGTAAAGCACAAAGGCCTATGTATATGTGCTACCTTAGCAGGGCAGGGGCAATGCACCGTTATTGACAGATTAGAGCTTGAAAAACGCATAAAAGATTGCTATACTCACCTATCATAAGGTAATCAATATTTTACGTGAAAATAACCCACCACAGGCAATCTTTTATTGAATATGTATACTCCGCACCCTGTCATCCATAAAACCTACTACCATGCTGAAGTGGGAAAGAGTCAAAGTTCAACTGCAGACGATGAAAGGCAGCAGATACTGCAGGAGATGTTCTCAGATCTGCTGCTTCGACAGGCACTTGCCGGTACTGAAAAGAGGGGTAAGCTCAGGGAAAGAAACTTTGCACATAACCTCTTGAGTTTGCCTGAAGAGGTGCGAGAGGGTATGATTATCCGCTACTTTGAAGCGCTGAAGGCACAAAACACGTCCGAGAGAAGAAACGATGCACAAAGGTTTTACGGAAAGTTTCGCGATGCTATTAAAGAAAAAAATATAATACTATCCGAGACTCTTGCAAGCCACCTAAGCGATCTTCGTAAGCTGTTTACTACCAATCAGGGCCAGTTTACTGTACTTCATGACAGCACAATAGCCTTTGGAAAATACCCGGAAGCCACAAGGCCTATCTCTGAGTTTCGTGCGCTTGCACAAGATGAGGCCTTTTTAGCAAAGTACAGTGCGCTTGTGCTGATGCACTGCTCGCAAAGCCCTGAAATGGCCGCGCTCTACACCACCCAAGTGCTGCTTGAAGAAGATGATCCAGGATATGGGCCGGAGTTTGAAGTCAAGCTGCCATCGAGCCACCATCTCTTTCTCATGCCATACCCTGCTCCTAGAAAGCTCGATGCCTTCTGCGATATGCTGGTGGCAAACAAGGTGGCGCTTATTATTACACTGTGCACGCCTCACCGCGAAACAAAGAAAGAGGCGCCGCTTGTGCCCTATTACGAAAATACGCAAGACTGCCTTACAGAGGGTCGAAAGATCGACTGTCTCTCATGTAAAGAGATCGAAAAGGGTAAAGAGCCCACACAATATGATGTAGAGGGGCGTATTGTGCATCGCGAGCTTCTGGTTTCGAACGGGCGTGACGAACATAGACTCCACCACCTCCATTATGAAAACTGGCCCGACATGCAGCCATCACCAGATATTGACCTGCTAGAAAAGGTGCATCAAAAGCGTCGCGCTCTTGTGAAAGGAGAGGAGCCAGTTGTTATCCACTGTAAGCATGGTGTGGGGCGGACGGCAAACTTTTCGCTCACAGACTGCTGCATAGAGGCTATTCTGCACGAGCTGGAAAATGGCAAAGAGCTCGATGAAATCGTGCTCAACCCGTACGAAATGCTCTTTGAGATGCGTAAAATTCGGCCAAATCTGGTGACACACCACTCTCAGATAAGCCAGGTATACGAGATCGTTGGCAGGTTCTATGAAGAGCTCAAACAGCATGCAAACAAATAAAATCCCTCTTTCCTTCTACAGAGAAAAAGATGTGGTGGCGATAGCCAAATCGCTGATAGGAAAATACCTTTTCACATGCATAGAGCCGGCAAACATCATTACCGGCGGTATGATTATTGAAACAGAGGCCTATAAGGGAGCTGAAGATCGGGCCTGCCACGCCTTTAATAACCTCAGGACAAAGCGTACGGAAGTAATGTATGCAGCAGGCGGCTTGAGCTATGTATATCTTTGCTATGGAATGCATCACCTCTTCAATATTGTCACGAATGAAAAGGATGTTCCCCATGCTATCTTAATCAGGGCGATCAAGCCTGAAATTGGCATTGAGGTCATGCTCCGTCGACGCGGGCTGTCAAGGGTGACGGCAAAGCTCGCAAGTGGTCCCGGCGCTATGTGCAAGGCCTTAGGAATCACCACGCTTCATAATGGCATGCCCCTGGACGGCACAACTATTTGGTTGGAAGATCGCGGGGCTATGATTGCACCCAGTGACATCCTCACCACGCCCCGTATCGGGATCGACTATGCCGGTGAGGATGTGTTGAACCCTTGGCGGTTTCTGCTTCAGCAAAGCGATTTGTAAATTTCGCGAAGCGTTTGGAGTGCGGTGGCTTGCCACCGCACTTCTAAGTAACCAACCAAAATGCCCTCATAACATATTGAGGGCATAATGCGTAAAAAAATAAAAGGGACAAAAAGTACCCTCGTATGGTTTAAAATTCAATAAAAAAAAGAGAGAGGAAAAGTTTTGATTCATAAATCACTCTTCTAAACGGGATAGACATGGCTTCCCACCGGCATTATCGCCAACTTTTCCGACCAGACTCCAAAACAGGCACTAAGCTCTAGTGTGCGTACGGCCAATTTTTTCTCTCACAGTGTCTTCTCTATGTAAAGCTTACTTAAAAGTCCGAGCTCCTTAATAAGAAAAAATTAATTCATATTAGTTCTTTTTCTGCCTTATGCGGCTATGAGTTCAAAACCCAGCTCTCTGGCATTTTTCACCAGGTTTTTGAGGCGTTTTTCTTTGTATCTTTTTTCATATAGCTCTTGACCAACCTCTACATAGGCATGCCCTTTTTTAAGCAGCTGGTAAATAAGTCTCGCAAGCTTATGAGCTACTGCTTTCAGTGCTTTGCTCTTGCTAATGCGTGCTGCCATACGTCTGTAGAATGCACCTAAAGAGCATTTTGCGTTACAAAGAGACATGGCAGCTGTGCATAAAGCACGCTTTATGCGGTTTTTGCTTTTTCTAGATTGTCCGCCTAAGCGTTTGCCTCCAGAAACATTGTTTCCGGGGCATAAAGTGAGCCATGAGGTCCAGTGATTTTCGGTTTCAAATGCGTTTACACCTTGTCGTCCGCCTAATTCACTGATGATTGTCGCTACTGTCAACGACCCTAATGCATTGACTGCTGTGAGATCGACGCCTGTTTTCTGATACAAGAGTGATTCTATGTCAAAATTAAATTCATTTTGATCGGGCTTCTTTGCATGCGCAACGGGGGGTCTCTTGTTCCGGTCCTTTTTCTTAGGAGGCACTGGACCATTTACAACGGTTGGCCAGGACTGGAGCTCATCTTGAATCATTTCGTCGCATTCGTCTATTTGTCTACTGAAATAGTCGAAAGTTTCCAACGACTGTTTGAGTGTGAATAAATGAGTCTTCTGAAAATTACCTGTCAAGGCATCCACAAACATCTCTTCAGGCTTTTTGCACGATTTATGTCTCAATGCTGCCAATTTACAGGGGTCTTGCTCTCCCTCTACTATGGCTCGGATTATATTTATTCCTGTCACACTAGCGACTTCGGACACTACAACATCTAGCTTGATATTCATTAGCAATAAAGCCTTGTTCATTTGCAAAATTGCCTTTTGACGACCATTTATGAGATTGCCCCTATGTCTCATGAAAGATCTAAAAGCCTCTTTGTCCTTTGCTGGTCTAAAAGCTGGTGTCAAAAGACCGCAGGAGTACAATTTATGTATCCATTGAGCATCTAAATAATCTGTCTTCCTTCCTGGGACATTTTTTACGGTTTTAGGATCTACTAGAACGGCTTTTATGCCTTTGTCTTCTAAAATTTCAAAGAGAGGAATCCAATACACACCCGTCGCTTCCATGGCTGCTGTTGTTATGCCGCTTTGGAGGAGCCATGATGCAATCTCTAACAAATCAGGAGTCATAGAACCAAACTCACGGACGTCGAACTCGCTCTTCTCGTTCAAAATCGCTACGTGAATTAGACTCGACCCAACATCGATACCGGCAACATTCGAATAGATTGGCTCAAAACCTTTGGATTTTCTTTTAGTTGTTTGATGTTTTTCTGTAGACTTGGTACTCTTTTTCATGACGAATCCTTTATTTCATTGGGACACCGATCCCGTTTTAGTTTTGTCCTACATCACCGCGATGCGGACGAAAACACTTTGAAGGATTCGTCATTTTTTTTCTTCGTCTGGAAAAATGGACTGTTGCTTTGGGGTATCAGCGGCGAAGCCGCTTGGGGACTCCAAAACGCTTGGCGAAGTTCAATACTAATAGTGTACATGTAGAAGTGAAAGGCCGCAGGCAGGGGCAGTTATTGCTCCGGAGGCTCTCGTGCCATCGACAAAGAGCGATGCTACCTGATCTATTGTCATCTTTCCCGCCCCAACATAGGCAAGCGTCCCGGCGATATTGCGGGCCATCTTATAGAGAAAATTATTGCCCGTGATGAGGATGGAGAGCCGCTCCTCTTCGTGCTGACGGATCTCAATATCAAACACGGTGCGCACAGTATTGGTATAGTTTTTCTCACGCCGTTCATTACAGAAGGCCGCAAAGTCATGTGTGCCCTTGATCACCTCTGCCGCAAGCTTCATCTGCTCGATATCGAGCGGGTAGAAAAAGTGCCAGTGGGTAAAGCGATGGAAGGGCAGAAGCGTCTTTCCGTAGGCAATCCGGTACTGGTACTGTTTCCCTTTCGCATCGAGGGTGGGGTGGAAGGCTGGATTGGGTGCATCAGCAACAGAGAGGACGCAGATATCGCTCGGCAGAAGCGCTCGCAAGCTTTGGTGGAGTCGATCGAGGTCGATATCGGGCTTTTCTGTCAGGAAGTTGACTACCTGGCCATGTGCGTGCACGCCTCTATCTGTGCGGCTTGCTGCCTGGAGCTGGATAGGCGACTGCAAAATTTTTTGCAGCTGCCTCTCCAGTTCTCCCTCAATTGATGTGGACTTGGCCAGGGCTTCACTAATCTTTTGCCAGCCTAAATAGCGCGTGCCGTCATAGGCCACACGCATGACAATATTACGCATTATAGTTTTTGCAGAGAAGAATCACCCCTTCCATAAAGCGCTGTACAGAGAGCAGCACCAGCACCATACCCATAAGCTTTTCACAAGCTGCCAGGCCGGATGAGCCAAGCAGGCGCAGAAGCGACTTTGAATAGATGAGGATAATAGCAGCGGCAACCCATGCAAGGACTATAGCCGAGAGCATAGTAGAGATGGATTCTTCAGAGCCGGAATAGAGCATGATGGTGGCAAGGAGTGCCGGTCCTGCAATCATAGGGATAGCTAGAGGAACGAGAAAAGGCTCCTCCCTGTTTTTTTTGCTATATTCAAGCTTTTGCGCCTCGATCTCATCGGCACTTGGGAAAAGGATTTTTATTGAACCGAGAAAGAGGATAATCCCTGAGGTGAGAAAGACAGTCACATTAGAAATCTCAAGGATGGAAAAAATATGATCTCCGACAAAGCTAAAGAAAATCATAACCGCAAGTCCGATGAGGAGCTCACGAATAATAATAATTTTTTGTCTTTTGTGCTCGATACCTCCTAAGGTGTTCAAGAAGGCATTGATACGGCCCACAGGGTCCATAATCAAAAAGAGGACAAGAGCGAGTGTAAGTAGTGTCATAGAGGTTATACCGACCTTATAAATAATTTAATTCCTTTAACGACAATTTCAACGGCCATCATGCAGAGAAGCATGCCCATTAATTGTTCGATTGCAAGTAGTCCTCGCCGCTTCAGTATTTTCTGCAGGTAGGCTGAAGAGACGACAACAAAGGTAATAGCTACCCAGGCAATTGTGGCGGCAAGGGCAAGCTTGATATCGTTTTGCTCTTTTGCAGAGTAAATCATGATCGTGCTCAGCACTCCGCCTCCTGCGAGGAGGGGGGTAGCGATAGGGACGATAAAGGGTTCAACCGGTGCGGCAGCAGTAGATGAGCTTGATTTTGCAGGGAAAATCATGTTCAGAGCGATCAAGAAGAGCAGTGTTCCTCCGCTGAGGTAAACAGCATATTGCTGCACATGGATAGCGCGCAAAAACTGATCTCCAATAAAGAGAAAGAAGATGGCGATTCCATAGGAAAAGAGCGACTCTCTAAAGAGAATTTTCTTTTGGCGATGGAAATCGAAGTCTTTGAGCAGGGCCACAAATGCCGGTATGTTGCCAATGGGATTGGCTACTAGAAAAAAAGTTAGGGCTATTGACCAAATTGTCACGCGAGTTTTCCTTCAATGTGTTTATACGCAGCTGCAGAGAGCCATCTCACTCGGTAGGTGAGTGCAACAAGTACACCAACACCTACTGACATCGGTACACCGATCGCAGGGAAGTAGGTGATAGTAGCTGCAGCTATAATCGCAGCAGCAACCTGGATGTAGGGCCATCTGCGCACAATCTCAAGCGCGATCTCTTCGCACTTTGCTATGAAAGGATACTCTTTACAAAGATTTCTTACAACAAGTGTAAGAAAAAAGGCGACTGCACTGATGAAAGGCGCCTCAAGAAAGGCTACATTAAAAATTTTATGCACAAGTTTGGTGATAATCACAGAGAGTATGGCCGGCGACAGCTCCTGATAGGCGCTGATAGCAGCTTCCTTATATTTCTTTTTTGTGTCGGCTATAGCCGGAGTGCTGTATTTCTGCTTCCAGGGGTATTTTGGAGCTGCGCTCCATAGCTCTTTGTATTCTTCTACTGCTGTGTACTGCATAAACAACCTCCCTTAATTCTATTTGCAGCCTCTGTAACGGAGGCGCGAGATCCAAAACTGCTGATTCTTAAAAAACCATCTCCTGCCTGGCCAAACCCTATGCCCGGGGTAGTAACAATATGCATGTCTTGCAGCATTTTGTCAAAGGCTTGCCATGATGAGAGCCCATGAAAACGCACCCACAGGTAGGGAGAATGTGTTCCCCCATATACTTCCAGGCCTCGTTCTGTAAACGCTTCTTTTAAAATTTTTGTGTTAGCTAGGTAAAAATTGACTTGATCGTCGATCTCTTTCATCCCGGCATCGCTCAAGACCGCCATCCCCCCCTTTTGCGAGATAATCGAGGCGCCGTTGAAGAAGGTGGTGGCGATGCGCATCCAGTCGGGTTTTATTGGCTGGCCTGTGCTGTAGTTGAGCTTGCTTGGAACGACAGACCAGGCAAGTCGTACGCCGCTAAACCCTGCTATTTTGGAAAAGGAGCCAAGCTCGATAGCTACAGTATCTGCTCCCGGAATTTCATAGATGCTTTTTGGGAAGCCGGGCTGCACGTACGAGCTGTAGGCGCTATCAAAAATAATCGTAATGGAGTGTTTGATGGCAAAGTGTACGATCTGTTCGAGCTGGCTAAAGCTAAAGGCCCTGCCCGTTGGGTTGCAGGGATTGCACAGAAAGAGGATGTCGGCAGAAGCTGCAGGGGACAAATCGGGGACAAAGCCATTTTCCGCCGTGCAGGGAAGCAGAATGAGAGGGTTATTCCTGAAGAGGAGCGACGTGTCCTGATAGACAGGATAGGAGGGGGTCTGAAGGGCAACTGAGCAGGCCGGCCCAAAAAGCAGCTGCAGCCTTCCAATATCGCACTTACTGCCATCTGAGACAAAGATGTCGTCAGAGGGGACTTTTCCTTGATAGATGGTTTTGCTGATGGCCTCTCGGACATCTGCAAAGCCCTGCTCCGGTCCATAGCCGGTGTAGGTTGCTCTATCGCCAAGAGCCTGTACAGCGTCATGTAGGCCTTGTATGGTATGCGGGCCTATTGGTTCAGTTGTATCGCCGATGCTCAAAGAGATAACGCGGGCATCGGGCGATTTGTCCTTGAAATGGAGAAGCCTGTGGCGAACTTCTTGGAAGAGGTAGCGGTTTGAAATCTGTTCAAAGTAGGGATTACGTTTCATAGTCTGTGATCAGGTGGTTACATGCTTGGTATAGGTGCAGAAGTTTAGTTTCATTTTCCTGAGATGCAGGACAGAGAGGTAGCCTGTAGGTGGCAGCACAGAGCCCGGCAAACTGCATGAGAAGCTTGATGGGAATGGGGTTTGTTTCTATGAACGCCCCATGAATCAGCGGTTTCAGTGCATAGTATATCGCCCGTGCAAGGTCGAAATTGCCCTCTTGCGCATTGCTGACAAGCCGTTTTACGGCATGAGGAACCAGGTTGCTGAGTACCGATACGACGCCATGCCCTCCAATAGCCATGAGGGGGAGTGTGAATTGGTCATCGCCGCTTAACACAGTAAATTTGGGATGCTTATGTGCAATTTTTTCCACAACATCTGCCATCTGGGAGAGGTTTGCAGAGCTCTCTTTTACAGAAATGACATTGGGAAGCTCGGCAATGCGGCTCAAAGTAGCTGTTTCAACATTTTGCGCTGTCCGGCAGGGGATATTATAGACGCATATGGGGATACGAACGGCATCTGATATTGCCTTGAAGTGTAAAAAAAGACCCTCTTGTGTTGGTCGATTGTAGTATGGAGAGGTGACAAGAAGGGCATCGGCCCCCATCTTTTCTGCCTGCCTGGCAAAGGCCACAGTCCTTTTTGTGGAAGGGGAGCCGCAGTTAATGAGTACAGGGATTTTTCCCTTCAATTCATGAACGGCTATTTGTGTGACGAGGTCGCGCTCATGCTCTTCAATGCAAGAGCCCTCGCCGGTGGAGCCGAGAAATACGATGCCGTCGATGCCGGCGTGAAGCTGTCTCTGTATAAGCTTTACGAGTGTCTGCTCATCGATTTTTCCCTCTTTGTCAAATGGGGTGATAAGTGCGGTGTAGGTGCCTTCTAGTCTCATGCGTGGGGCTTTCCTTGGTTCAGGTGGGTTTTGTCTGCGATCATGTCATCGAGAGTATACCAGCCTTTCTTATTCATAATCCAGTAGGCAGCAGCAAGAGCGCCTCTGGCAAAGCCGTCGCGGTTTCTGGAGGTGTGTGTAATCGTGATCGTCTCTTCCGGAGAATCGAAACAGACCTCGTGTAGGCCGGGATGATAGCCGCTGCGAAGTGAGCTCATGTGGATCTGGTTCGCTGCAAGAGGGGCAGTAGCAGGAGGTGTGGTGGTGAGTGTCTTGTCTCGATAGTGCTTGAGCACTTTATGCGCCATCTCTTTTGCTGTGCCGGAAGGGGAGTCTGCCTTTTGTCTGTGGTGTGTTTCAGACAGGCCGACATCAAAGCTTCTGAAGTGGGAAAAGAGAGCGCCTGCGGTGTCTACAAGCTGCATGAAGAGCGCCACACCGAGGGCAAAATTGGGAGAGGCGATAAGGGCAGCATCGTGCTCAAGTACCAGCTCTTTGGCTCTGCTTTCGTCTGCTTGCCAGCCGGTGGTGCCTACAACAATTGGTTTTTTTGCTGCAGCTGCTGCTGCAATATGATTGAGGACATGTTTTGCGGAGGAAAAATCGAATACCACGTCGCAGGCTTCAAGAGCTTCTGTGCACAGTGTTTTGTGGCAGGCGCAAAGCTCGCTGAGTGAGTTGTTGAGAGGGTCAATGTGGGGATCGATGACTGCTGAGATGGCGATGTTGTACTCAGGCGCAAAGTGAGCAAGGAGTTTACCCATCTTTCCATATCCGATCAAAAGTGCGCGCATCATGGGGAGTACCTCGTGTGAAAAATTTGCAAACAACCTTTATACTAAAGCAAAAATTTCACTCTTTGTCAACGATAAACCAGACGACTTAAACGACCACAACGACAGCTTATCGTCGCTTGGTTTTTCTGAGGATGCTTCCTCGCTAGGGCTGTAGTATTTCTGCAGCTAGTACTTCTTGTTTTTGGGAGACGCACTCCATGTTGGCATTAAATGAAAAGGTTGTTTGCACGCGGCAGGTTCCCAGGGGTGGGTCACCACTAACAGCATTCTTATCTTTGAACGTAATGGGCTGCTGAACGACGTAGTCAACACCACCATCTTCTTTCATTCTTATTGAAATTTCTCTTTCATATTGCAGAGGTTCTACTTGGCTTTCAAAAACAGAATTATATTCAGAGATGATTAACTTATTTCCGGGTGTACTTCTGCCATCTTGGAGCCCTTCTGGTATACTTTGCCTTGCCGGTTGATTGAATAGCTCCTGAGCACCAAGGCCAAGCATGCGCTGCAACGATGTCGCCTGTTTTTCTTCCATGCCTTTATTAGTCAGTCGATCAGCTAGTCCATTGCCTATTTTACCAGCATCTTGCTGAGAGTTACCACATTCAGCGGCGGATAGTAATGTATCATGGCTCTTGCTGACATGCTGGTAAAAGAGGTTGAGGGTGTTTGCCATCATAGTACTCAGATCTTCACCAACTGGGAGATCCTCGTCATCTTTTCGGATGTTTTTACCGTCTAGTATTGCTGTTGTAGAGGTAGAGCTGTATATTTTCATTCGTTCCACAGATCTCCACATATCTTCGGCGCCGTAGCCTGGCTTTTCGAATGCCTTTGTAATGCATTTCTCGACAAGCTCGTTCTTACCCTCGAAGCTTTTTGGTTGGAGGATTGCCTGACCCAGCGCGAATGAGACAAGGCGGTTGGCTTGGAGGAATTTGTTTGGTGGCACAAGCTCTTTTAAGGCGTAGGTGAGCTCCTTCATTATTGCCTTTGTTTTTTCTTCTTCGGAGGCATTTTTTGGCAGTTTGCTGAGTGCTAATTCTTTTATCTCTTCAATTGCGCTATTAATCTCTGCTTCAGTGGCACCTTCTTTCTTTATGGCTTTAATAGACGATTCAATTTTTGAAGTGGTAGTGGTAAGGGCGCCTTTTATAGCAGCTAATGAAGTGGACCGTGTTATCCCCCTTTTTAGATTTGGAATATCTTTTTTTGAGGTAGTTCTGGTCAATGTCGGGGTTGTCGTTTCTTTCGCCTCTTCGGGCTTATTGAGCTCTTTTTGTCCTGCCTCTTTAAGGCCTTGAGTATCTTTTGGGGCTTTCTGTTTTCCTCCTACTATGGAAGTAAGCCCTGAAATTATACGATCACCAATATGCATAGTGCCTCACTAATCTTTATTTAAATTACTTTTAATTTGTGCAAGGAGATCAAGCCAAAAGGGCTCCGGCGTCTCTTTTTCCGCAAGAAGCACTGCTTGATCAAACTCAGCCTTGGCCTCCTCATACGACCCAAGTTTTACGTAAATATCGGCTAAAAACACTCGAGAGCCCAGGATCTTTGCATTGAGGCGTGTCGCTTTGGTAAATGCTTTGAGCGCAAGTGTATACTCTTCTAGCTGATGAGCTACAATTCCTAGGCGATACCAGTAGTCTGCATGTTCAGCGTCTAGAGTGGAAAGGAGGGTAAAAATAGAGAGGCATTCTCTTAAGTTATTTTCGTTATACTGTCCTTGGGCGATTTTAAAAATAGCTCGCAGTGTGGAACTTGTGAAGTGGAGAAGAGAGACAATGTCCTCTTCCTCGATTGTAGTGTGCTCAATGTTTTCGAGGTACTCTCCTGCGTCTCTGAATTGCTGCACCATCGCTTCGTAGTCATCGGCATCCACATACTGTTTATTGTGCTCATCTATCAAGATTTTGAATGCGGTTGCGAGGGCTACTGTCAGTTCCGGTATCTCTGCGGCTGCCTTTAGCTCCTCTTTCATTTTTGCGCGCTGTACCTGCCTTGGAATGAGTGCATTCTGCTCGGTTTCCTCGAGGGCAGCATCTACGTATTCATCCAGTAGCGTATCGAGTGCAACATCTATGTTCGTCTTGGAATCGGGCGTATCGCCTCGCATTATTGTCTCTAAATAAGGATCTTTCATACTTCCCTCGGTTAGAGTTACTTAAAGTATATACACCCCTTTTTACTTTATATTATCATATTTAAATTTCTTTTTTAATAAAAAAACTCATCACCAGGGAAAGTAGAAGTCCTAGGTGATGAGTTTTGCTATTTTTAGCCGAGGTCTTTAGTAGGGACAGCGCTTAAGAAGCCGCCGAATCTGTCTTGCATACGGCCATACCAGGAATGGTCGCTAATCTGGATAGGGCCTTGGATTGCAAGGACATCATTATATACTCGAGGAATAGGGCCGCATAGTCTAAATGCCCCCTCATTGAGAAGCGCAGAGGAGAGTGCCTGCTGCAGCGTCATGTAGCATAGCATTTTAGTAGGAATTTGGTATTTTCCACTCAAAGTACTGCCATAAGGACGATAGTTCGCCCGAACGAACTCGACAGCTTGAGAGGCATATCCACCAGCTTTAGGACTTCCAAATACTCCTGTCCAAATGCCGGCAAGAAGACGCACAGAGAGCTCTCCCGTCATCACTGCTGCATTGGCAGCGCACTTAAGAGCAGGAATTCGTATTAGTCCGTTTCCTACTACGCCTAAAAACTCAACTGCTGTTGGTCCAATTGATGTAGATGCAAATGTCATAATTCACTCCATTATATAATAAAAAAATATGATTTTAAACATGCCTGACCGACCATTGGCCAGGCTTTACGGATTGTCTACAGGGCCAAAAATAAATGCAACCGAAAATAATGTGGGTTGCAAATAGATCTCCTGTTTAATTTTTTATTCCTATATAATTTTTCCCATAATAGGAGTAAAAACCATGAAAATAGATAAAAGAAATGAAATTTTTGGCGAAACACTTGGCACTATTTTAGCCGCAGGGTCTGCCGAGGTAAGCGAAAAAGAGTTTGCGCCAAATATTTATAAAATAGATGACGAAGAGGCGAGAAATAAAGCACTCGTAGACTATATACGGAAGCTGTCAGAGCATGCAAAGCCATCGAGCACGCACCACTCTACCTGCGAAAGACTCATTACGCGGCTCCAGGAAGAGTCTCAAAAACATCAAGACAGCTCACAAAAGCTTGTAAAAGACAAAATAAACGAGCTTTTCCACTCACAGATCGGGGAGAAAAAGAGGAGCTCCTCTTCTAGTTACTCACTAGAAAATATACAAAAAATGAATGACCTCTCAAAAATGGTGCTCGAAGGGAAGGCAGTGATGACCGAGCTGCAGTCCGACTGGCTAAAAGAACAGACGCGCTCTATTCGCTCTATCGGAGAGGAGGTAGGTGATGTGGAGGCCCTCAACACCGTGTTGCAAACAGTGAAAAAATACTCTAAAGAAATAGCAGCCACATCTCAGCTACCCTATACACGAATTTCGTCAAATATTGTCTCCTTCCCCGAGCAAACATACATCATGACGGCCTGCCCTGATGCTGCAGAAGATCAGAAGCTCTTTTGGGACATGGTTATCGCTCACAATGCAGCAGCCATTGTTGCCGTGCTCATTCCAAATGAAAAAGAGGAAAATCATGAGCTTGCCTACTGCAATAGTGATAACTTCCCGGCAGATCTCGCTGGAGGCTGGGTCATCAAGGAGTGCACAAGAGAGATCTTGGCGAAAAGTGGTAAGGAAGAGCTACAGGACTGCCAAATTGCAAAGAGAATATTTTATTTTACAAACAAAGAGACAGGTGAAGAGCGAGTAATTCCACACTTTCACTATGAGGGATGGCCCAACAAAAAGGCGGCGCCGGACCAGGAGCTCTTCAACGAGCTGGTTACTGTAGTCGATGCAGTAAATCGAGATAGCAAGGCCCCCATTGTTGTTCACTGCGCAGCAGGAAGAGGGCGAGCTGGCACCTTTGTTACTTCGCATGTGACTAAGATTCAGTTAGGTGCGATGGAGAAGGAGGAGGAGGCCAGATTGAACATAGCGAGCACGCTGATGCAGGGACGGCTGCAAAGAGATGGCTTTGTCGAAACAAAAGACCAGATGAAGACAATCTACAACGCCGCGCTTCACTTTAGTTAAGAGTTGAATATTAAAACCGCGAAGATCGCGAAGCAAGCGAAGAAAATCTTCTTTGTTTTCTTCGCTTGCTCCGCGATCTTCGCGGTTTTA
>JAFEGS010000626.1 GCA_018239705.1 Verrucomicrobiota bacterium
GACAGGTAAAAGAGGCGCTGCCGCCACTATCTGACCTGGAGGCATGGGAGATGCTCTTTACTTCGCAGAGCGGTAAAAACGACACCAACGACAAACGACAATAACGACCAAAGCGACCTTAACGACTTAAACGACCACAACGACAGGCTCTTGTCGTTTGGGTTGTTTTATCCTGAGGATGTAGCGACCGCAGCTTGCGCATTACCCGCCTTTTCCAGCTCGTAGAGCCTCTTCTGCATGAGGTAAAAGTCACTCTTGAGAAGATCAAGCTGGTACTGAAGCGACTTCAACTGCAGTGGCTGTGACGGCATCCAGGAGTTACCCCAGTAGTGCACCGCTATGGTCTCTGGGCGAATGCGAGAGAAGGCTCGAGGACGCTTGACCTTTATGTCCTCCAGAAATTCATAGACATTCTCTTTACAGCTGCGTAAAAAACTCCTGCGCTTTGCTGCAAAGCCAGGAGCAAAGGGATAAAAGTAGGTAGGCGGGAAGGCAATATTTACGTAGCTGCCCTCTTCACACTTTTCAAAAAAAGCCCTAGTAAAGGGGAAAAAGGTGTGGTTTACAACCTGCTCTACAGATGATGAAAAATTGCGATAGGCGTCTTCCCAGCCGCTTCGAATAAGCTCTTTCCAGCGCTTTATAATAGGATGGCCAGGGCAGGCTGCAATAATGGAAATTCCAACCCACACGCGAGACTGTGAGGTGGCCACTATGTGAGGATTTTCTAACCCTACATAAAAGTCGTACTTTTTATGGAGCTCGTCTAAAGCAAGTATTGGATCAATATCTACATCGATATAGACACCGCCGAATCGGTCTAAAAGCTCTGAGCGGATGATGTCCGATTTTTCACCGAAATTGGTTGAAGCATCAATGAGATCGCGCATGCCTAAATTGAGTGAGTCTAATTTACTGTCAGTCCAGAGATTATATTGCCAATCGGGGTGAAAAGACCTTATGTGCTCCTGGAAGACTTCAAAATAGGGAGGGGGCATCTTAGGGCCAATCCAGACCTGATGGATAATCTTGGGAATTTTTGGAATAGTAGAAGCTTTTGCAATAGAGGGCTTATTTGCCTCGTACAGTCCCTTGACAATGGCATATTTACGAATATCTTCTGGATTAGAAAAAATACCTTCAAATTCAGTTGTACCTTTACCCATAGAGACATCAAAATCGACGCACATAACCGGCTTTAGATGGGCAGTTTTATCTTTTGACTTAGAACCAACGTCAAAACAGAGCAGCACCACTCCCATTAAAAGCACGAGGACTATGGACATACGTTTTACAGAACGCATACGAACACCTTACAACTGAAAATAGAAAAAATATCGGAGCAAGTGTAACATCCTCAGGTTTTTAACGCGAGTTCTTCATTTCCATAATTTCTTCTTTTAACTCATCCACCTGTTTTTGCAGCTGCACCATCACACAGTGCATCTCCCGAAGCCGCTCTTCCCCACTCTTCACCCAGCTATTACCCCAATAGTGCACAGCCATCGTTTCTGGCTGAATCTCTATAAAAGGCGCGATTTTCCTATCGTCAAAAAAAGCTGAGAGGCTTATGGCAGTGCGTTTGAGAAATCCCAGTTTTTTCAGTCTGCCTTTTGAAACCCTCGAAAAGGTTAAAGGAAAAAAATAGGTTGGTGGAAAGACAATATTTACATATCCAGGATCTGTGAGATGCATCATTACCGCTTCACCGAAAGGAAAGAAGGTGCGCAGTAGCGTCCTTTTAGGACCATCTGGGTACAGTGCTCCAAAATGGTGCCATCGAGCACGGATAAGCTCTTTCCACTCCTTGATGATGGGATGCCCCGGCCGTACACCAATTAAGGCATCAGAAATCACTAAATGGGGTGCTCTTTGAGTCATATCACCTTGGTGAGGAGGCTCCAGACCTGCATAGAAATCGTATTTCATATGCAGCTCATCAAAGGCCTTAAGGTTTTCACAGTCTATATCGACATAGAGACCGCCAAACCTATCCATAAGCTCAGCCCTAAGAATGTCCGATTTCTCGCCCCAGTTTGTTGAAGCCAGGTAAAGGTCCTTCTGTTCAAAATCAAAGTTTGCTACCTCTTTATCGGTCCACAGCTGGTATTTCCAATCGGGGTGCTTCTCTTTCCATGTCTTTTTATATCTCCAAAAATAGGGGGGAAGAGGCTTTGGTCCAACCCAAATTTGATGGATACATTTTGGAATCTTCGGCACTTCTGCAAGAGGCTCTTTAGATGGCTTTTCCGACTCGTACACGCTTCTTAGAAGCTCTAGGCGCTCACGATTTCCCTCATGTGCTAACATCTCATGCCAGACGCGGCTATCTTTGCCCATCGCTTGATCAAAATCGGCATCGATAACCTTTGTATCGCTTTCTTGCCCACACCCACAAATACAGAGGCAAATAGCCAGGAAAGCTCCCTCACGTAACATTATTTTCTCCTTTATGATCGCGGTAGAGTTGCTGTCTCAACTCGTCTACTTCATACGTTAATTTTGACTGCTGCCTTCTCAATTTCACGATTTCTTGATGCATCTCTTTAAAGAGCTGAATCGTGCTCTTTTGCCAACGCGCAGCAAAATGATGAATAGCTAGTGTCTCAGGGCATGTTTTATAAAAGCAGAGCTCTTTTTTCAGGCCAAGCGCGCATAGCATTTTTTTTATTATAGTTTGTGGCTGAGGCGGTTTCCTCAGGTATTTTGGCTGGATCGGATAGAAATAGGTAGAGGGAAAAATAATGTTGCAGTACTCGCCAGTTTCAATACACTCCTCAACTGCTTTACCAAAGGTAAAAAAGGTCCGTATAAGCACCTTTTCAATGGGGTCGAAACACTCATTTTCAGCCTGGTACCATTTTTTGCGGATATGCTCCTTCCAGCGCTTTAAAACAGGGTGACCAGGTACCGAGCCTACAAGTGCGTCAGAAACTAACAGCACGCGGCTACTCTCCGGTATCTCATGAGGTGGTTCAATTCCTGCAAAGAAATCATACCTCTCCACAAGCTCATCAAAAGGCCCCATGCACTCAAAATCTGTATCTACATAGAGGCCGCCATACCTATACAGTAGTTCACAGCGAAGAATATCGGCCTTTTCCCCATAGTTTGTACTATTATCGAAAAGATCTCTCAATTCGAAATCAAAATCTTTAATATTAGCATCTGTCCAGAGGTGATATTCCCAGTCAGGATGTGCCTGTTTCCACTCCGTGCTGAATTTTCGGTAATAGGAAGGGGGTGATTTTGGCCCAAGCCATATTTGGTGAATAACTTTTGGGATCTTTGAGCTCGTTGCTTGAACAAGGAAGGGGCGATTTTTTTGCCATATTTTCTTGAGCAGGCGATAGCGCGACTGATCTGCCGATGACTTCTCTACGAGCTCGAAAGCACTACAGCCTTTGCCTAGGCCCTCTTCAAATTCGATGTCAATCAGTCGCTCTCGTTGAAAAGAAGGAGTGGGGATTCGGTTTTTGGCAGTTTCTCGATAGACCAAAATTGTGATACCGGTAATAACCAAAAAAACACTTAACACAGAAAATACTGCTTTTCTCTTCCCCATAAGGCTCCAAGTAAAAAGATTGAGAAAGTATATATCGATAGGCATACTTTTTCTCAAAACAATTTTGCATCAAATGTGCAATAAGTGCAAAATTGTAGGGTCTTATGCAATAGGGGTTGAATGAAGCAACTTATTAAAATTTCTTTTGGCAAACGCCACTACATAATACTCTATGCCTTTAGCATTATCGCGAGCCTTCTTTTTACCTTTGCAGGGCAGCTGGAGATGTTTTCCCTTGGCGTTATCACTAAAAAGGGGCCCGATTTTTTTGAACTCTTTGCTCCAATAAAAGCAGACCTTCTCACCCCGAATGGAGAGGTTTCAAAAAAGCAGCTTGCAGAGCGCTTCAAGCAAATTGACAAAACAAATAGTGGCGTAATCACACAGGAAGAGGCTGAGGATTTCATTGCTGCGCATGGAAAGGCAGGGCTTGTCAATAAGGGAGTAAGTTACATCAATAGGCTTATCCCCATTGAAACCCACGTCTCCTACCTCATCGGCGCCCTTGTTTTTGTCGCCCTGTTCAAAGCTACTTCTCTATTTGCCTACCGATTTGGGACAAAGCTTTTAGCCATTCGCGTAAGCCAAGATCTACGACAGCGCTATTTTGACCATTTGCAGTCCCTGCCCATGAGTTTTTACCAGCAGCATAATATCGGAAGCCTTTCGTCCAGAGCTGTAACCGATGCTACCATGATTGCAGATGGCATTAATTCAATGCTCATTAACTACCTGCAGACACCTTTTGCCGTTATTACTACCTTTTCGCTCTGCTTTTTCATCAGCTGGCAGCTCTCTTTGGCCGTCTTTTTTGGATTTCCGCTCCTCATCCTCCCGATCATATTTTTAGCCAAGCGCATCAAACGCATCTCAAAGCAGATCCAGAAAAGACAGGAATCGCTCGCTTCCGTACTCGTGGAGTTCCTTTCAGGGATTCAAACGGTTAAAATATTTGCCATGGAAGACTTCTCGCTGAAAAAATACCACGAACACAATGACCAAATGGCCGATCTCGAGCGCAGAAGTGCCCGTTATGACCTGGCTGCTCGTCCCGTTCTTCACACAATCGGCATCTTTTGTCTTGTGACGGCGTTACTGTTTGGCCTTTATGGCCTGCAACTTCCTCTGCACGAAGTACTCTTTTACTGCGGCCTTCTCACAACAGTTTATGAACCAATAAAGAAGTTTGCAGAAGAAAACGCACGAATCCAAAGAGGTGTTGTCGCCTCTGAGCGCATGTCAGAAGTCCTTTCATTGAAATCACAGTATGATGACCGCGATCAGAAAAAAGAGATCAAGGAATTCCATTCCTGTATTGAGTTTGATAATGTCTCCTTCTCCTACGAAGCAGAGCAGGTTCTTTCAAACGTGAGCTTTCGCGTTCACAAAGGCGAAAAAGTGGCCATTGTGGGCCCAACCGGAGCCGGTAAATCGACTATCGTACACCTTCTTTCAAGGCTCTACGACCCACAAGAGGGGACCATTCGTATCGATGACCAGCCAATTGCTCGATATAGTGTCAAATCGCTACGAGATTTCTTTGCCTTTGTACCGCAAAAACCCTTTCTCTTTTTTGACACAGTAAACGAAAACATCAGCTTTGGTAGAGCTTTCAGCCAAGAACAGATCGAAAAGGCTGCCAAAACAGCCCACGCCTCCGAGTTCATTGAAAAGCTTCCCAGCGGCTATAACACACTCCTTGCAGAGGCAGGTAAATCGCTCTCTGGTGGCCAGCAGCAAAGGCTTGCCATCGCACGCGCATTTGTAAAAGATGCCCCCATCCTCGTTATGGATGAAGCAACATCCTCTCTCGATGCAACCTCTGAAGATTATATAAAGAAGACCCTTCGGGAGGTCAAAGGGAGCATTACCCAGATCATTATTGCGCATAGGCTTTCGACCATTGAGGACGCAGACCGTATTATCTACATCGACAAGGGTAGAAAAATAGCCGAAGGCACGAAAGAAGAGCTCCTGGTCAGCTGCCCCCCGTTTGAAAAGATGTGGAGCCTTCTTCACTTCAAAAAAGAACTTTATGTATAAGCCGAGGCACATATGCGAATAGCACTTCTTCTCCTCTTTGTGTGTACGCTCTCAAGCGTACGCTCAGATGAAGTAATAACCTCTTTTTTACAAGAGCAGCAAATACTCAGCAGGCAATTTCCGGCTATAGAAAAGGAGCTCGCCTCCCTTCCTACCTGCCTTCCTCCTGAACAAAAGCATATCCTCTTTGCCATTACCCACTTCTTTGACAACAAGGTACATAGGCACCTGCAACAAGAAGAAAAAGTGGCACATAGCAGCGACCACATAGCATACGAAAATAAACTCCTTACACAATGGATTGTAAATATCCAGAACAGTGTTAATGTCGAAAAAATGGAAATCGATTCCTTCATAACCCAGTCGCAAGGTCTGCTAGAGGCTTTAAAGCGCCATTTTGCAGCAGTTGAAGAGGCAACCTCATGTTTGAAGATAGACGTGACGCAGGGCAAAAGCTAGCCCCACTTGTCGCAAAGTACAAAAATCAAAAAGACGCTGTGGTAATAGGCCTTCCACGTGGAGGTGTCGTCACTGCCGCAGAAGTGGCACAGTTTCTTGAACTTCCCCTCGATGTGATCTGTCCTAGAAAGGTAGGCGCTCCACATAACCCAGAGCTTGCCCTCGGAGCTGTGACCGAAACGGGAAAGGGATTTTTCAACGAAGAGCTCATCTCACGCTTGAGAGTCTCTCAAAGCTATCTGGAAGAGGAAATTGCAAAGGAGAAAAAGCGAGCAGAGATGCGCCTTTCCCTCTTTCGCAAAGGTCGCCCTCCACTCAGGTTTACAGGAAAAACCGTTCTTCTTGTCGATGATGGCCTAGCTACTGGCGCCACCATGAAAGCAGCAATTCTTGCCGTCAAAAGCCAAAAAGCGGCAAAAATCGTCTGTGTAGTGCCTGTGTCTCCCCCCGATACAGCAGCAGAAATCAGCATGATGGTAGACGAATTTGTCTGTATCGATACTCCCTGGCTCTTTCAGGCTGTTGGTCAGTTCTACAGAGAATTTGGCCAGACAGAAGATGAAGAGGTCGTTGCTATTCTAGAGAAGTCTCTCAAACCATAAAGAGGCGATGCGAGCAACCTCCTCAAGTGTTCCTGGCTCTTCGAAAAGATGGGTAGCCTTTGGGATTATCTCCAGCTTCTTTTCGACCTGCAGGAGATCATAGGCCTTTTTGTTGAGTTCAATGACAACAGGATCACACTCGCCGACAATGAGCAGCGTCGGAGCCAAAACTGTACTCAGTACCTTCTCTGCAAGGTCTGGCCTCCCTCCTCGAGAAACAATAGCCTTTATCTGGTCACCGAGCGTTGCGGCGGCTTTCAGTGCCGCTGCGGCACCGGTAGAGGCGCCAAAATAGCCTATTTTAAGCTGTTTGGTAGCTTCATGGGCTGCTACCCACTCTGTTACAGCCACCAGTCGCTCTGCTAATAGGTCTATATCGAATCGATACCATCTTGTACGCTCATCAATCGCCTCTTCCTGTTCGGTAAGCAGGTCCATGAGCAGTGTAGCGAGCTTTTTTTGTTGTAATTTTTTTGCAACGAACTGATTTCTGGGGCTGAGACGACCGCTCCCGCTGCCATGGGCAAACAGGACAATCCCTTTAGCTTCCAAGGGTACGGACAGAAGTCCCCGCAAGTTTCCTTGGGAAGTCTGTATACCTACTTCTTTGTCCATTTACTTCTTGCAGTGGTAAATATAGAGTGGTGGCAGGTTTTTCCAGACCGGTTTTGTCCTGCGTACGTCGGAAAATTGTCCTCGCATGAGCGAGCGAAACCGCCTCCCAGCAGGCATCAGACTAGAAAAGGTGTAGGAAACCGTGAGGAACTCCCCACCCGGAGGCAATACGTCAAGAATCGAAGAGAGGATCTTCTTTTGGAGCTCTTCATTAAAAAGCGTCCAAGGAAGCGTAGAGATTACGCAGTTACAGGTCTCTTTGCCATGCTTATTAAGGTATTTTTTTACATTTTCGGCAGAATCGTGGTATACTAGTGCTTTGGGACAGCTCTTTTTGGTCTGTTCTACAAAATGTTCGTTAAGCTCGAGCGCCAAGAAAAGCGCATTGGGCGATACATACTCGAGAAGCTTTTTTGTAATCGCGCCAGTACCTGAGCCCAGCTCAACTACAGTATCGAAATTAGCCAAATCGAGGGACTCAGCGAGAATACGAGCCACTTCGCTAGAACAAGAGGAAACCGCTCCTGTCTTTCTGATATTTCTGATAAAGTGGTCCAAGCACTCCCTCCACTACTATTAATATACGTTGGTATCAGGATACTCCATAGACTCTTTAAGATCAATTTTCCTTTGCATTCTCTTGGCAAATTGCATAAAATCGAGGAAAAGTTATGTAGGATATATGTGGTTAAAATTTGGATTTACTGTCATTTGCTCGCTTCTTTCTCTTTCTCTTTCTCTTTTTGCTGCGCCATTTTCCCATACACTCACTGCTGAGAGCGCCATCCTCATAAATGCAGATACAGGGAAGATCCTTTTTGCAAAAAATGCCCATCAGCCGCAATATCCTGCCAGTATAACGAAAATGGCTACAGGCCTCTATGCAATCAAATATTTCTCACATCTGCTGGATAAGAGCTATAAATGCTCTCAAAAAGCTTTAGGATGTCTCACAGAAGCGGAAAAAAGCAAAGGAAACTACTCAAAATATCCCTCCTATGTTCTAGAAACAGATATGACCCATATGGGCTTGAAAGTAGGGGAAGAGATGTCTTTTCGAGACCTTCTTTTAGGCCACTTTATTGTCTCTGCCGATGATGCTTCCAATGTTATTGCAGAAATCGCCGGAAATGGCTCTATAGAGCACTTTATGAAGGGAGTGAATAGCTATCTGGCAAGTATTGGCCTGAAAAACACAAAACTGCTCAACCCACACGGGCTCCATCACCCGGAGCATGTAACAACGGCCCTGGATGTGGCTCTTTTAGCCCGAGAAGCCATGAAAGATCCCCTCTTTGCTGAGATCTCCAAGATGGTAAAGTTTGAACGGCCTCAAACCAACAAACAAAAACCAGTTACGCTGCTCACAACAAACAAATTCCTGGTCAAGACACATCGCCATTACTACCCCTTCGTCACAGGAGGAAAGACGGGCTATCACCGAAGAGCCCGCCACAATCTGGTGTCAGCTGCAGAAAAAAATGGGAGAAAGCTGATTGCAGTCACGCTGCATGTCGATGAGCGGGCAAATGTCTTTGAAGAATCTAAAAGGCTCTTTGAGGCCGCTTTTGCAGAAAAACTAGTAACCTCCACGCTCGTGAGCAGTGGAAAACAGCCCTTCTCTCGCGAAATAGCCGGAGGAACTCTTCCCCTTACAACCTATACACAAGAGCCTCTTGCACTCGCATTTTACCCCTCTGAACAGCCCGAAATGCGCTGCCAACTGGTATGGGATAGCATTACGTTACCTGTACAAAAGGGCGACCGTGTAGGATATCTGCAGCTTCTTGCCGATGGCGTTCCGGTTAAGCTTACCGCACTTTTTGCGGCAGCTGATGTCGAAATGTCCTTTTTCCATGCCCTCTACAGACAGTGTTCAGCACTGATAGCACATCCAGCCTCCTGGATTGCACTTGGAGCTCTCTTCCTTGCAGTAGTCTACTTCAAAGTAGCGCGAAGGAAAAACCCAAAACCAAGATTTTCAAAATAATCTCTTTAATGGTGCATATTGGGGCAGCGAACAGATATGCCCTGCAACTACACCCATCAGATGGCCATTGACGCGAAAGTCATTTATGGGATTTCTGACGTGGTAGATATACTGCACCTTTTTATCAAAGAGAATATGCTTCTTTGATGCCATCTCAAGCATAGGGAACATATAGCCTACGTCTGAGACAACAGGTAAAAACTCTCCATTCCACATAAAATCATCTTTTTTGATGAGGTGAAACAGTTTGGCGTAAAAGGTTCTGAGCGGGAAGCAGAGCCATCGGTGCTGTCTGAATAGGCGCTTTTTAAGCACACTACGGGGATAGGCGTGGCAAGGGTCTTTTGTCCACCCCTTTTTAGGCTGGGCTCTATAGTTTCCATAGGTGATCCACACCTTCTTGTTTCTGTAGTTGCGAGCGACCCGAGAAAGGACTTTCGTGCCATTGAGTTCATCATCTCCGTCGAGCATAACAACTACCTTATGTGGCGCTATCTGCTGCACCGCATTATAGATGTTGGCCATAGCCCCAACTCTCTTCTCATTGTGGATAACTTTTACTCTAGTTTCAAGCCGATGCTGGCGAATAAATTTCTCGACTCGAAGACCTGTATTGTCTGTTGAGCAGTCATTCACATAGATCATTTCCCATTTTGGATAATCCTGCCTCAGCACCGACCGAAGATTTCTTTTGAGATACCTTTTGTTATTGTATGAGGGGATGACAACGACTATTTCTACATCGCTTGCTTTATACCGGTAGCAAGAGAGAGGAAGCGATTGCCCCAGAAACAGACATAAAATTAAAATAAAAAATTGTCTCATTGAGTCTACCATCTTCAATATTACTCTTCATTTTGGTATCCTCTATACAAAGAGAGCTTTTTTGTCAGCCTATAGATTGATTGCTGTTGAAAAACAGTGTACAGCCTGAGCAAAAACCTTCGCACGATAGGTCTTTCCTCGCTTTGAATAGGCTACGCGCACAACTCCTGGCCGTTCAATAAAATGACCCTGTTCTACTCGAAAGGTGTCGCTACCCTTTGGCAAAAGCCCAAAGGTGTCCACATAGGCAGTGAGCCCACCCAAAACTGATCCTGTAAAAGGATCCTCTGCAATCCCCACCGCAGGGGCATAGCAGCGCATATGGAATTGATTTTCTGCATCGAACGCAGAGGGGCAAAAAAGACATAGGGCTACAATGTCGTGCTGCTTTGAAAACTGCGCCAAGGATCTTGAATCGCATTCAATTTTTTTAAGTGCTTTTAAGGAGCGAATAACGACAAAAAGGTCTCTATTTGTCTTCTCATACATCACTGGATAGGCAGTATCGATGAGCGATTCATCAAATCCGGCGGCCCTGCTGACATCGCGATGCGAAATCGCCGTCTCTTGTAGGTCAATTTCAGGCGTGTTGTAGGCAAGCTTGATCTCTTCATCCACATCAACATCTACCTCCATCTGAAGGACCCCACAGTGCGTTTCCACATCAAATTGATAGCTACCTTGGCCTTCAATGCCAAAGCGCTTTTCCTTCGCAATCATATAGAGAGCGCCCACTGTAGAATGGCCGCAAAAGCCCACTTCATGACCTGTAGGAGTGAAATAGCGCATCTGAAAGGCCGCTTTTTTGCTCGGTGATACATAGGCTGTTTCAGAGAGATTGAGCTCTCGAGCAATTTTGCGCATCGTCGCCACGTCTAGATCATCTGCATCCAGAACAACTCCAGCAGGGTTTCCTCCAAACTTTTCGCTAGTAAAGGCATCGACTTGGTGCACACACACCCTTCTAAATTCAGCCGCTGCTTTCAAATAGTTGTACACCGTTGCACGTGAAATCTGGAGCCTAGCCGCTACATAGGCAGAGGACTCCTTGAAGTCGAATAGGCCCTTTTCTTGCAGCCTTGAGATCAGCTCCCTTTTCTGTCTGTTTGTCATAGCCTGGAGAGTGATTGTCTGCTCTTCTAGATAGAGAGTGATTATCTGGTCGATTGACTGCTTCCAAGGATCAACTGCTCTCTGCGGCGCGCTCGGCTGAATCAGAAATTCCAGCTGTTCTTGAAGGGTTTTGAAGGCACTGAGGTCATAGCGAATCCTTAAATATCCTGCAAGCTGACTGCCCTCATAGATCGGGGAAACGATGCACCTCACCTGCTTACCCCCAACGAGCACTTCTAAAAAGGGACTATTCACCTGATTACTTGCCACATCGAGTGCTTGATCTTCTTTACTCGTTGAAAATGTGTTGAAACTGTCCTGCATATGCCCTGCAGCATCGAAAAGTGACGCCTCTACCAGTGGGTAAAAGAGCTCTACCAGCCCTTTTGCTAATTTGATCATGAATACCACCTTCTTAAAAATAGAATCTTATTCCAAATTAGAATATTTGTCAAGATTCATAAAGAGGGCTTGCCATATTTTAATTCAAAAAATAGAATCCGCGAAAACACCAAAATTCAAAAAAAAGGAGTCACACGATGAACTCATTTCTCAGTAAAATGTTCGTCTTCCTTGCCCTCTTGATCTCTTTTTGCGCATCTCAAGCCGATGCTGTTTCGCTAGGAAGAGCCGGCAAATCCTACAAAAAGAACTCCATCAAATGGCAAGACATCTTTATGAAAGGAAATATTTTTCATATAAAAGCCTCTATGCCAGGCTCTCCGAGCTCACACATTAGAAACGGCCAGTTCAGCATCCAAAGTGAATATGGAAAGGTCTATTACAGAATTGAAACGGTCTCACAAGACAACCAAAGACCACCAAAGAACTACAACACTTTTATTAAACAGAACAGGAAAGCCATTGGCAAATTCCAGCAGATCCCCAGCACAAAAAAGTACGTGAAGTATGCCCTCAATTACAAATACACTACTCCAGATGGCATGCCAGGTGCCACACGAGTCTATGTAACAAACAAAAAGATCTATGTTCTGCATGTTCGTGGAGCTAACCACGCACAAGCCAATAGATTTTTCAATTCATTCTCCGTCCAAAAGGAGTGATGGGGACTGAACTACACAATGGTTATATCGAAAGCCCGAAGCAGCCCAGCAGCCTCTGGAAAGGAAAACCGTGCCTTCTTGATCTTATTCGTCCGCGGATCGATATCGTAGTGCAGCGCAGTGGAAAAATCTGCGTTGCATAAGTCGCAATTATGAAAGATGGTTCCTGACAAATCGACGTCGCTGAAGTCTGAGCCTTTCAACAACGTGTTGGTGAAGTGGCTCTCCTTTAATTTGCTGCCGCAGAACCTGCTGTTCTTCATGTTGAGATCGGAAAAGTTGCAGTACTGCAGTAGACAGTTTTTGAAACTCACAGAAAAGAACATTTTTTCGCATTTGAAAAACTCAGCTCCGGTAATCTTGCAGTCTATAAACTGGACATCCTGCAGCCGGCAGCCATCCAGCTTTACAAGGCTGAAATTGCAGTTTGAGAATGTGCAGGAGCTGAATTGTGCATTCCGAAGAACTGCCTCGGAGAAGTCGCAACTGGTAAAGGCGCAGCCCGTAAAGAAGCTCTTTTCCAGGTTTTTCTTAGAAAAACTTTCCGCTTTTATCGTCTGCCTGTCCATATCGCCACCTCAAAAACATGCCTACTCTTATAATGGAGATATCCTTTAAAATCAGTAGCCTTATGACAACACCTCAACACATCATTGACTGCTTACACACCCATTACGGCATCGCAGCTCGTACGCTCACAGTGGTCCCATCAGGCGCGGATATGAATGCGTCCCGCTATAAAGCAGAGACGCACGAAGGGCAATCTTACTTCGTAAAGCTCAAGCACGGCCATCGCTACGATATGAGCGTTGCAATATTGGCCTTGCTACAAGCCTCAGGAATAGAGCAGATCATCCCACCTCTCAAAGCAGCCAATGGCGAGCGAGCCCTGCCTATCAACGACTTCACCCTTACCGTATACCCCTTTGTAGAAGGACAGAACGGGTTTTGCTGTACGCTCACCGATGATCAATGGACCACCCTAGGCACAGTATCGAGGCAAGTCCATGAGCTTGATGTGCCCACAGCAATCAAAGATCGAATGAGAAAGGAAACCTATTCACCCAAGTGGCGAGAGGCCGTTCGATCGCTTGATGTGCATATCGATAGACACCTAACCGGTGATGAAACGACCATGAAGCTGCAACAGTTTATGAAGGAGCACAGAGCAGTCATCCATCGCCTGGTAGATCGAGCTGAATCTCTAAGCCAAGAAGCCCTGAAACAATCACCCGAATTTGTTCTGTGCCATTCAGACATTCATGGCGGCAATGTATTGATAGATGGAAATGGCGCGATCTACATAATCGATTGGGACGAGCCTATTATGGCCCCTAAAGAGCGCGATCTCATGTTTATTGGCGGAGGCGTCGCTAATACCTGGAATAACCCTCGTGAAGAAGCGCTTTTCTACAAGGGCTACGGCAAAACAGCCATCGATATGGTACTACTAGCTTATTACCGCCATGAGCGCATCGTAGAAGACATTGCAGAATATGCCCAAGCACTACTTTTGC
>JAFEGS010000627.1 GCA_018239705.1 Verrucomicrobiota bacterium
GGGACTTGCTCCTCTTGCCATACCAGCTCCTTCCAGGTGCTATCCTGATCAATGACAAGCTTGCGAATGAACTGCAGCTCTTTTGCAGGAATGGTGTTGTGCTGCGTGATGGTATTCAATAGCAATTCTGTTTCAACGCCAATTGATTGATAGCAATGATCTGAATATCGAACGCCGCTATTGAAGCAGTTCTTGGTAGGCACCTGGAGCCCACAGCCGTTTAGATAAAAGATGGTCTCGTCTTTACCTGTAAATGTGACAAGAATGTGCACAGTGCCGCTTTTCAGCCCCAAAACGGCCATCTTTTGTAGGAATGAGCCTTCCGTAGTGCTTGTGAGCTCCAGTTTTTTAGCAACCTCAATGCCATCAGGAACATCCTCCCAGTCTTTAGAAGTTACTGCAAATTGGGCTCCTTTGCCGGGAGGCAAGTTGGTGTATGGTTTTATTCTATTGCTGGAGTAGTCTCTTTCGAGAATGGCCTTTTCGTACCATTTAAGTGGGGTTACAGTCCTCCAGTCACCTACGTAGACAAGATCGCGAATGAGTGCAAATGTCTGTTTTGGTATTTCATTGTGCCTGGCGATGACCTCAAAAAGTGCCTTGGTGTCGTAGGCGTTAGATCGATAGCTCCTCTCTGAATAGCCACGGCTGCCCTCAGATGGCACCTGCACGCCGCAGCTGTTTAAATAGGCAATTGTCTTCTCTTTGCCTATAAATTTAATTATTATGAATACTGCCCCAGTTTTGTATCCAATAATCTCCATCTCTTCGAAAAGGGAACCCTTTGTGGTGCTGTGAAAATGCATTTCCCGTACAAGATCAGTGGGACAATCGAGTACCTCCCAATCTCCACGGGCAAGCACAAAACGAGCCCCAATTCCGGGGAAGGGAATCGGCTCCTCTTTTACCTCTGCTGATATTGTCCGAAGGAGTTGTAGTACGTTCATGCCGGTAATCTGGCTGACAAGTGACCTCAGAGCGTGATTTGGGTACCAGGCTTCTACGCGAGTACTGCAAAGAGGGCAATTGATGCTCTCTTTGCCTTTGTACATCTCCCTACAGGCAACTTCACTGATGCTATGGCCGCATGGAGTCAAGAGGACAGCATCCGTAAGGGTATTTGGCATTAATACGGGGCATTCTAAGGCGCTTTGGAAATTGTCGATAGCGAAAGATGAAGGTAGAGGATCATTAAGGGGGTTCTTTGCGGGTTGAATAGCCATTTTGTTATCTCCTTATAAAGGACCAAAACGACAAACGACACAAAGGACGAAAAAGACGAAAACGACTTAAACGACATAAAAGGACCAAAACGACCAAAAGGACAATGCTCACTCACTTTTTTGTCGTTACTGTCGTTTTATGTCGTTTGTGTCCTTTGTGTCGTTTGTTGTCGTTTAAGTCGTTTTCGTCCTTTTCGTCTTTTGTGTCGTTTGTCGTTTTGGTCCTTTTTTGTCGTTTGGACCACTACTTATCCAAGCTTTTCTTGGAGCATCTTGTTGAACCCATCGATCACCGCAGTACGGGTCTCAGGCTTTTCGATCTCTTTGAGATAGGCTAATGCCTCTTTGATAGCAGGAGGAACGACCTTTCCAAAACTACTCTCCACTTCCTTCTCTTGATCCTCGCCTTCTAGAAGCAAAATAACTTGAAACGACCCAAGAGCATCTTTTGGGAGCTGTTCTAACTGCGCTGTAAGCTCGCATACACGGTCCACAGTGCTCATTCCCCCTTTTTCATCAACTAAAGCAAGTCGTCGCAGATACTCAGGAGAAATCTCCCTGATCTGCTTTTCGCAGCCTTCAGCGCCACTTGTCAGAGCCAGTACCCGTCTCACAGCGACTTCAACTGCTTCCAACGCATTGTCAAGCCCCATGAAAGGCATTTGTCTCCAAGCTTCTACAATCCTGGCTTTTGTAGTGCTTACTAAGAAGGTATTGAGTGCTTTGGTTTCGGCCGGGAGTTTATCTTCAAATTCTTTGAGACTGGCTTTCAGTGCTGGTACACTTTCAGGCTTCGTAAGTGCTTGTTGAACGCCTATAAGAATCTGCTGGTTGTTCATAATACCTTTAACCAGCTCCTCTTGAATGTTGGTGATCTGGTTGAGCTGCTCCACAGTAGGCTCTTGGATTGCTTCTACTTTGACTGTTTCTAAACGGGGTGAAGTTTTGCTCGTAAACATCTCAAGCTGCGCCTTTGCATGTTCTTTGTCTGCATCAGTCTGCACATGTGCTGTAGCTATTGTCTCTTCTTTTTTTTGCTCCGGCTTTTTGACTTCCGTAGGAATGACTGTCTTGTCGTGTGCTGTTTTGCCTGTTGTTGGATTCATAAAGCTATCCCCTTTATTGGTAAAATTACTGATATTATAGAAATTATTATATCAGATTGACCACTTAAATTCATAGGGAAAAAGTACATGTACAAAAAAGAGGCTGCCTAAGCAGCCTCTTCTTGGGTTAGTACGCGTGTACTTACGCTTATACAGTCGACGCAGTAGAAACTGCTGGTTTCTTATTGGCTGGGAAAGCCTTTACAGCAGCTGCAGCATTGGCTAAGGTCGCATTTGTATTGATCTGCACATTTTGGCATGTACAGCCGATATACGCGTGGCTTCCATCAAAAACAGTCGTCATAATGAGATCGACTGTGCCAAAGGCTTGTGCCCCAAAGTTCTCAGCTAACTTAACTGTAGCTTTCGACTCAATGGAAAGAACACCCTCTTCACTCTTGTTTATAGAGATCTGCTCCATTTGCATGTTTTTTGCAAAAAGAGGAACTAGCTTCTCTGGCAAGCTCTGTGTGCGTGCGTTAATCGTCTGCACGCCATAGAGGTAGGCCTCTTTCGAGCAGAATTTAAGCAGATGAAGAGTACGATGCCCCTCTGCTTCCACGAGGTTTCCTTCCTTCTGAGTGAGGAGTCCTATCATCTGACGAGAAGCCTCTTCACTTTCCTCATGCCCTACGAGTGCATTGATCCCCTTATAGAGCTCTTCAAAGCTGTTAACTCTCGAACCTGCTACTTCCACACTCACCTTTTTCATAAGGCTACGTGTGCTCTCTCTCAATTGAGCAAGCGTCATAGAGCCAAGATCCTCGTTGCTCTCACTTGGGAAGGCAACATAGGCATCACCTAGTTTTGTCTTGTAGTCAGCAAACTCACTTTCTTTCTTTTCAGCTAGACTACGAAGAGCAACTAGCTTCTCTTTGTGAGATGTCATATATTTATCTTGAATCTGTGAAGCTTTCACATCAGGAGAGCTTACAATCCGCGACCCAAAGCAGCGATTTGCCCTATCTTGCAACAGAAAGAGTTTCACTGCCTCTTTTGCATTTGTTATAGGAGCTTCATACTCTGTTATGACTCGCTCGAGTCCCTCTCTTGTTTTTTGCACCACTGCCTGAGATGGGTTATTGTGAAGATATTCACTTGCGTTAGCCTTCACTCTTTTGTAAACCGCATCTTCCTTTCCCATCGCCTCTTTCACTTCTGTCTTAACGTTTGTCCAGAAGTAGGACTTAATAGAGTGCGATTTGGTCTGTATGCCGTCATCTGCTACTTGCTGGGATCCTGGCCCGATGACTTGAAGCGCGAGTGATAATTCACCCATATCTGATGTATTATAAATTTCTATACCGCTCATAAGCACACCTCCTATTTTTTTAATGTGCAATAATTTAGTGATCTAAACTTCACTATAACTTTCTTTAAACAAAAGTCAACAAAAAATTAAAAAGGACAATTATTTATTTTAAAAAGGCACATAGAGACGCACTCTTGTTAAAAAAAGCACATCGTGGATTTTTTACCGCTTTTTGTCAATCCAGAAATAGCGCTTGGCCTTAAGTCGTTACAGAACAATACCGTATCGATCTAAAATACGCTCAGCTTCTTGGCGCCAGTGGGTTGCATCGCCTCGCTGATGGGGTCTTTTTCGTAGCATCTGCAAGATGAGAAACTCAGTATCTTCCTTCATAGTGAGAGATCCCCTCTTGTGTTTGCGCGAAAGCGCCTGCCGTCTTTTGCTCGTCTCTCTTTTTAGCCTTTTGACAAGTATCTTTCTCTTCTCTTTGGTGGAGACTCTCGAATCTTTTATGTAATGGTCTTGCCATTTTGGGCGTGTGTTGTGGTAAAGCCAGTAAAAGACGCAGCCCGTAGCATAAATATCGGTTGCAAAATAGTCGGTACCTGCCAGCTTTTTTGGTTTAAATCCTTCAGGTGGGTAAAGTCTTCGCGCCCCCTGCACCGGCACCTTTTCTGCCTGACCTATTGCAATGGTTCGTCCAAGATCTGCAATAACGACGCGATACGTTTTTTGACCCTTAGCGTCCTGTTCAATCTTAAACAAATAATTATTTGCATGAAGATCTCTATGTACATAATTTCGAGAATGTATCGATTCAAGACCTTTTAATATATCTCGTATAATAATCAATTTATTGCGAAAACTTAATTTATTTTTTTGCAGCAGCTGTCTAAATGTGCCGTGATAAAGATCGGAATAGATCGCGTTATATTTTGTTTTGCGTCCCTTATGAGTAGTAAAAGCGTAGGTAGTCATAAGGCCGTCAACACCTTTCAGGGCATGATGTGCATGGAGTTCATCATCCATTGCCGCAGCCTGTTCTCCCCTGGCTACTATCTTCGGATCTTGTCCATAGAGTATCGACTTAAATACTGTTTTTTTCTTTCCGGCACCCAAGAATGCCTTTTTGCTGTCGAGAAGAATAAATATGTGCCCTGTATTGGGATCATATTCAATGGTATGTTTTAGATTGGTCTGTCTTTTTTTGAAAAACTGAGGCTGGGTGGTAATGAGGTGTCGATGAGATTCGATGAAGTAGGACGTTTTTAAAAAATCGAGCTTTTTGCAACAAAGAGTATCATATTTTTCATATAACGCTCTTGTAGCTCTTACTGCATGAAGAAGCGGGCTGTTATTTCTCTCATGAGCAATTTTTTCAAGACTAGTAAGATTTTTCTTTTTAGGAATTTCATCTATAGTAGAACGAGCATGTTTCGCAAACAGGGCCACATGGCAACAGCTGGCTAAAAGAAATAGGACGGCTACAACCTTTTTCATACACTACCTCATTTCCTGTCAAAATAAAGATTATACTAATTTTGTCAAGAAATAATTTTATATAAGGGTAGTGTTATAAAACGACAAACGACCAAAACGACAAACGACGAAAAGGACGAAAAGGACGAAAACGACTTAAACGACATAAAACGACCCAAACGACCAAAAGGACTTAAACGACACTAAGGACAAAAAGGACAGTCGTTTTCGTCGTTTTTGTCGTTTAAGTCGTTTTCGTCCTTTTCGTCGTTTGTGTCATTTGTCGTTTTTGTCGTTTGTCGTTTATTGTTCTTTAAGTACCATACCGTTTGGTCATCGATTCCATGATCTTCTCAAAGCTATTTTTCCCTATCACTGCCGCAAGCGCTTCAGGAGGGATCTTCTCAGGATTGATTGCCATACTTTCAGTCCATTGCCGCGCATATTCGGGCAGGACTGCAAAACAGAGCGACTGCAAATTCCACTCTGCATCGAGCGCATGCGTTTTCGTAAAACCTTCAAGGCGTTCAATGACTTCGCAGAAGGCGTCGATATGTTCCTGCTTCACAAAGTCGCCCACCTTCGGTTTCTTTGCATAGCTTTCAAGGTTTGAGCGAAGAGATACCTTTTCATCCACTATTTTCTGGATTTTGTGTAGCAGATACTCCTTTTCGCCCCTGTCTAACGCCCTCCTCGCATGAGGAAAACCCATTAATCCAAGACGGACCGCACAGCATTCCATGCCATCATCTGCTATAAAAATATTGTTATTAGCAGGCATCGTTTCGTCAAGGTCAATGAGTACTGGCCTCAGAAGGCACGTAGGGTCTTGAAGGTCTATCTTTCCATCGCTATTTGGCTGGGCACTGAAGAGGACATTACTCTGATCGAGCGATTCGATTTTACCATCTTGTGGACGAAGTAACAGAGATGCTAAAAATGCATCAGCAAAATAGTTCATTGGAATTCTATTATAGAAGGCCTCTTTAACCTCTTTTGAAGAATTAACAATATTAACTATACCATTTTTTCCTTCAGTTCCAATAAAGACATTAGGGACCTTTGACTGCATCATCCCCTTAATATCTTTTCCTATGATCTTCAGCCCTTCATCTGACTGCTCCAGCTGGTACTCTTGTCCATTTCTGATAACGATCTGGTTTCCTGC
>JAFEGS010000628.1 GCA_018239705.1 Verrucomicrobiota bacterium
ATTGAATGGAGGCTTTATTTGCGCTTCCATGGCACTTGATCACGAGGCCTTGCACCCCAAATAGAACGGCTCCTTGCTGCATGGGCGCTCGAAGCTCGCTTGCGATCTTGTCCAGGATTGCCGGCGCCGCTGCCAATTTCTCCTTCACGCGCTCAAGCACAAATTGGCAACTCGCCTCTGCAGTTTTTAAGAATATATTGCCTACAAAGCCGGAAGTGACAAACACATTGGCTTTTCCTAAGAAGAGGTCGTGCGGCTCTTTATTGCCCACAAATTGAAATGGCGTTTCTTGCTGCATAAGCTGCTGCATAAGCTTTTGACACGCTTTTCTCGTCTCTTCATCGCCCTTTTCAGGCTCAGACCCAATGTTGAGAAGGGCTACTGTGGGATGTTCGATGCCAAGTGCCTGCCGTGCATACAAAGCACCCAAAAAGGCGTGCTGTACCAGCTGGCTACTGGTCGTTGAGGCTATAGCTCCAACGTCGAGGACAACAACCTCCCCTTGCTGGGAAGGAAAGAGCGAGATGAGCGCAGGCTTTGACACTGAAGGAAATTTGGGCAAATGAAGGCACGAAGCTGCTACTAACGCCCCAGTACTGGCGCAGGAAATAAAGGCCTGAATCTTGCCCGTTTTCAGCGCTTTTATGCCGGCGACCACAGTGGCATCTGTTTTTGTTTTTACCGCTCGCACCGGACTTTCGTCCATCTCGATCACCTGCGAGCAGGGACAAAAATCAAGATGTAGGCCAAACTGCTCTTTAAGCTGTTCGACTATAGGCGTGCTTGCAAAAAACAGAATGGATGCATCAGCAAGGCAGTCTCGAGGAGAAGAGAGAACTGCTTCAATGATGGAGGCAGCTTGAACATCTGCCCCCATTAGATCAATACCAAGAGAGAAATTACCCATGATATCTATGAACGGATATTAGTCCTTCGCTGCCATAACTTGTCTACCTGCGTACCAGCCGCAGTGTGGACACATTACGTGTGATGGCTTCGCTTCACGGCAATTACTGCATGAAGAGAGGTGCTTTGGCTTTTTTGCGTGATGTGCGCGCTTTGTATTTTTGCGAGCATTTGAGTGGCGATTGCGTGGTACTGCCATGATTTTCTCCTTAACAAATTGAAAAGAGAGTATACCAACGCGCGCAAATAAATGAAATGCTTTTTTGCAAAACCTCTTGCTTTAAGTAAAGAAAAAATTTATCTTTCGGATTAAGTGATAACATATAAAAGTACGGGGTTGCTATGCACATTTTTTCAAAAAATAGGATATATCACCTGCTCTTTCAAGCTGGCCTCGCTCTATCAGCCATCACTACCACTCTCCAAGCAAAACCTATGCAGCCTCCGTATGAAAATAGTATGCCTAAAATAACACTACCAGATCTCCTGCTATCGGCTACTTTAGGTCAATTTGAGGTTAAAATACAAGGCGGCCATTCAAAAAAAGATAGTGCATTAAAGAAAACCATCGCCCTTATTCGAGTCCTCGCGCACGAATCACACGATAAGCAAGAACGAGAAAAGCTGAAGGAACTTGCAGAGATCGCTGAAACTCTACGCTTTGCCATAAAATCAAAGACCGTTACAAAGCAGCACGCAGTAAGTACGCTTAACCTCATCGATGCCACCTGTGAAAAGTTCAAAAAACAGCATGCACACCATGCAAGCTCGAGCTCTATTGGTAAAGATATTTTTAGAACCCTCCGTAAGCTCAAATCAGATCTCAAAGAAAGTGTCGATCTGGTTCTTACTGAAGGCGCGAAGATAGCTCAAGCCCTTTCCTGTTCAGAGCGCATCGCGATCAACTCACTCCCGGTAACAATTAGTGCAAGTGGCAACTACTGCATCACTCAAGACCTTGCATTGGATACCACCACAGCCGCAGCAATTACTGTTACAGCAGATGATGTCGATATCGATTTTGGCAACCATGTAGTCAGCGTCAACAACCAGACCACAGCCATATTTGCATTAGGTGTATCCAACTTCTCAGTGCATCACGGTACTATAAGCTGCTCCACACCCATATCAGATCCAAACAGTGCCGGCATCCTGCTCTTCAATGTAGAAAATGGCTCTTTTGAAGAGATGATTTTTACAGATACAACTACAAGTAGTGCAAGCATAGCCTGTACAGACCTCTCCTATGTAAACTGCCAGTTTGACATCAATATTGATACCTGCAATCAAATAGCTGCCATCTTTGCAAATGGAACAAATGGCCTTACTATAGAAAACTGTACCTTTACAGAGCTTGGTAACAATGTCGGCAGCACAACAGGCGTAGCTATTTGGCTGCAGAATGCATCAAATATCCAGATTCATGCCTGCAGAAATTTTTCCGGAATACCAATCAATTCTACTGCCTGTGCAAACAGTGAGATCAGCAGCTGTGAATTCAATGGAACAGTTGCGCTAAGCGCACCTCAAAGCAATGTCGAGATGCGAAACTGCCAATCGACAAATAATGTGCTTCCTGCACTTTTTGCATCGGGCTATGAGAACATCCTTGTTGAGGATTGCACCTTCACAGCTACACCAACGAATGATTTTAGTTTAGTCTATTTACTTGAAGCACCTGGAAATGTGATAGCGACCGGTTTTATTGCGAGAAACTGCTCATTTATAAGCCCTCAGGCAAACCCGGAATTCGATAATATATTTATCTTAGGCAGTATTGGAGGAGCTCTTTTTGAAAATTGCATCTTTGATTCAAACCCAAGCGGAGACCTATCGTACCCAACTCCAGCCAACATCCAAATAGCAGGCCCTTCCAATGCATCGGGCTCAAACGTCCTTGTGAGAAACTCCGTTTTTCGAAACTCTGCCTACAATCATGTTCGGCTAGAGTCCTCAAGCAACATAGCTCTTGACAACTGTCTGATCGATGGAGCTTCAAGTGCAGGGGTAAGCCTGGTTACAGCTACCACGTGCACGGTAAAAAACTGCGAGATTACAAACTGCGGCAGCTCCGGCATTAGTCTCAGCGATGGCAGCCAGTTTTGCGAGCTGTTTGGCAACTCTCTATTGAGTAACGCAGGTGACGGTATCACTATTGATGCTATATCCACAAATAATATTGTTACAAGCAACTACTGCTTTAACAATCGGGGAAATGGTATTAACAGTATTGGCGCGCCAAATGAATTTTACAATAATGCAGCGTGCGGCAATGGCACCTCTCCAAATTGCTCCGGAATCCCCGCACTCGTACTACGAACACCCGGCTCGCCGGCTGTTACTGGTGGAAATATCTGCTGCCCATAAACGATTAGAAATAGGAAAAATAGTCATGAAAAGATGTTTTAAGCACTTTACTGCTCTATCAGTTATCGCATCTCTTACGCTCGCCACACTCGACTCAAAACTTGTACAGAGATCAGGGGAACTACCTGCAAGACAGCTGCCAGAGGCACTGCAGATAAACAAGGCACCAAATAGCCCTACTATATCTCCTAAAGCCTATCGACGTCTTGTGGAAATTGCAAATTTAAAACATGCGATTGAACAGGTCCAAAATCTGGCTCATGAATCAAAAGATATCGATGCAAAACATCTTTTAAAACAAGCGGCAAAGACTGTAGAAGAGGTGCGCTTTGCGGCCAAAGCAAAAACATTGACGGCAGGTCAAGTAGAGCATGCGCTATCTCATATTGATCAGGCTTATGAAAAGCTGGAAAAAAAATGTAAACACAAAAAATCGCTTTGTACATCACTTCTTGAATCGCTCCTTTCATTGAAAAGAGAGCTTCAAAAAAGTACCGATATTATTTTGGCTGAATTTACCAGCCTGAATGCTGCTCTTTCGTGCACAGAACGTACATTGATCTCTTCGCTGCCTGTAACAATCTGTGAAAGTGGTGCCTACTGCATTGCACAGGATTTATGTCTTCCCCTGACAGCAAGTGCTGCGATTACAGTCGAGGCAGATAATGTCGACATCGATCTGGGTAACCATGTGATTACTGTAGACCCATCAACAGCGGGGATTGCCGCCTCAGATGTATGCAATCTTCGCATACACAATGGAACTATCAGAAGCTTAAGTCCAGCAGCTGCTCCCACAAGTGTTGGCCTCCTTTTGGTAAACGTGACTCATGGATCCTACGAACAGATCGTATTTGTTGATACTTCGAGCGGCGCCACTTTTGCAAACTGCAGCGATCAGTCCTTTTCCAATTGCCAGATGAATCTGACGGGAGATAGCCCCTATGCTGTAGGGATAGGGGGACAAAGCAGCATGGGCCTTACTGTGGATAATTGTCTTTTTAACCAGATTGCAGCCACTAGCCCCAATGCATTTGCAGTATGTGTACAGGCTTGTAATGATGTGGCAGTTCAAAACTGCAAATTTTTAAACCCAGCCGGCAACTATACATCGATTGCCCTCGCTGCAACCACGAACGTCGAGATCAGCGACTGCACAATTGTTGGAAGCAATACAGGCGGGCAGAGCGCAGCTATTTCCCTCAATAGCGCTACAAATGTTGCAATCCAGTACTGCGAACTCCTCAATTGTAGCGATATCGGGCTGCAGGCCCTGAGCTACCAAAATCTTGTCGTAGAAAATTGTGCCTTTACAGCCACTTCTAATAATAATTTGAGCCTTGTACAGCTCGGCGGCAACACCTCTATGGAAGCAGCTACTGATGCCATAGTGAGAAACTGCACATTTTCCTGCCCACAAGCTGCAAATGAGTTTGATAATGTGGGCCTGTTAGGCGTTCAAGGAGCACTTTTTGAAAATTGCCTCTTTGATTCAAACCCAAGCGGCACCAATATGTATACACCTGCAAACTTTCATGTAGCTGATGACTATGCAGGAAATGCATGCAGTGGTATCAAGCTCCTCCATAGCATCCTTCGAAGTGATGCTGCAAACCACATCCTCGTAGACAGCCCAAATGTCGGGATCAACATGAATGCAGCAATTACTATTGATAACTGCCTGATTGATAGTGCACTCTTGAGTGGTGTAGCCCTAAATTTTGCAAATACCTGCACAGTCAAAAACTGTGATAGTACCAATAACGGAAACTCAGGAATTTCCCTCTCAGGAGGATCGCAAGGCTGCATGCTCTTAAACAATAGCTGTGTGCATAATCAAGGCGACGGTATTCAGGTCGATGCCACCTCAACGAATAACAGCGCCCTCAAAAACCGCTGTTCAAATAATGGAGGAAACGGTATCAATAACGAGGGCGGGGCGACAAATCAGTTCTTTGAAAACTCAGCCTGCAGTAATGGCACATCGCCAAATTGTTCAGGCATCCCCACAGCGCTTGTGCGAGCACCAGGTTCACCTCCTGTTACAGGAGGCAATACTTGCTGCCCGTAAGATACGTGAACGTGCCCGAGCCCGTGCCCGTGCCCGAATTTCTCATTCATTCTGGCACGGACACGTTCCTCAAGCTTATGAGTACCTATCGGACTTTTCTTGTGAGGAAATAAAAATGTCCATGTATGTACAACCTCAAGATAATAGCTCCTTTTTTCAGCAGTTTTATGCTTGCAGCCAAACGCTTTCAGAGCCGGCACACCAATACAGGCTAGTCAAGTCAGCGCAAGGATATGCATTTGAAGAAAAAACGAGCATTTCGCTCCTCTCCTATCTTCAAAAGAGCTACTCGATTGATACTCACGCACAGGAAATTTTCGAACTCGCACAAAAAAAAATCAGCACCATAGACAGTGAGGAGGGGCATGAGCTCCTTGCCTGCAGCAAAACATGTCGGCTCTTGGGAAAAATCCTCAAGCACGTCTATAAGAGTAGAGCGGTTGACTCACAAAACATCTGTGCCGATTTTAAGAGCCTTTCCTATCAGGCACTGGTTCAAGCAGCAACAATGCTAGGTATCAGCCCCCTCCAGCTTGCCTGTGAACATAGCATGGGCCATATCGCCATCGAGTGCGTGAAAAAGAGAGTGCCTCTTCGTGAAGCACAAGGACACTATACCTCTCTTTTGCAAAGGGCCGAGCGTAAGCAGCTGCCTGTGTCTACACTACTTGAACTTATCGATCTTGGCGCAGATGTCAAGCAAACAAAGCTCCCAATTGATGACTATCTGTGGTATGCACTGACTGCCTATAAGGGCAGGGCAGCTCGGGCACTCATCCTGGCAGGTGCTAACTGCAATAAAGTAGATGAAGAAAAGAATAGTCCTCTTCATTTCGTCTGTGTCAATTACAGCGAAATAGAAGTGGCAGAAGAGGTAGTAGACGCGCTCTTTGAAAAGGGTGTAGATCTAAGCTTAAGAAATGGAAAGGGAGATACAGCTCTACACATAGCTGTCAGCGAGTTAAACCTACCTCTTACCAGACGTCTGATTGCAGCTCATGCCAATGTAACCCAGGCTAATGCTGAAGGGCTTCTTCCATTTCAAATGGCAAATCCAAAAGAGGTAAGAGCCACGCTAGCCGAGGAATTCTTTAGCGAGTATTTTGACGGTGTCAATCTCCTAGAGCGCCCATTTCTACTCAGAGATATCCCGGAAGCTAAAAAAATCATCCAAGAGATGACCTCTGATGAGTTTCATCTCGCGCTTTCGCAATTGCGAGAAAAATATCCTCAAGGGGAGCTTGCACACATAAGCCTGATCCCTTTGAGCATTAATTCCTTTCACTACCACAAGACGCAAAAGCGTATTGAAATAGAGACACCTCCTCCGGAAATAAAGCTGGACATGATGTTAGAGCTGTTTGACGCAATCAACTTTACAGAAACGGATGGCCCTAACTACAGAAAACTGTGGCTAGTAGACTCAAAAGGTACTATGCAGACAGTAGCTCACCATCGCGAGCAGCTACAGCGATTCATCAATAAGATTAAAAATCGCGAGGTCTATCAAGGAACACCTAAGAAAAAGAGCGCTGCCTTGACGGCATTTTACGACCACATCGAAAAGGCCGTAAAGAATACGATTGCCACCTTACGTGCAAACGAACCCACGAAAGCAAATATCGACCTTCGAGACACAACCTGTTTTGAATATATCAAAGCTGCACCGCTATGCGGTCCTCGTAATTACAATGTATCTACAAAGAAGTACCTCACTGTCTGTAAAAAAATATCCCCTACCTTTGAAGATGAGATATACACATCTATTGCAGAATATCGAGAAATCCTCTTCGAGACTACCTTGAAAGATTGGGACCACAATCTACACGACTATCACTACGTCCTGCAGTATCTAGGAGGCAAGTATGGCCTTCCAGGGGCAAATGCGCTTGCCGCATGTCAAGACCCTTTCCGTTCAAAAACTACCTGCAGTGAAGCTGAGACAAAATTTCTTGAGCTCTATACATCATTTGCCGTTGTAAAAGAGTGGGTAGAGCCGCTCTTAAAAGACGATTACGAACTGAAATACCGGTTTCTCGACTGGTGCACTTCCCACATCCCACAAGAGTGGCAAATGGAGCATTTTGGCCCCATTATCGATCAGGTCAAAAAGATGCAGGAGAATAGCTGCAAAAACGACGAGATTTGGGACTTTCTTGCATCCAAAGAGATCTATCCACTGCAACCTACGATGACGCCTCTGAAAGCAATCCAAAATGAACGAGAAGCGGCCTACCTCGGTACCGAGGTGTATGACATGACGACTGGTACTATGAGGCTCGAAGCTATAGTCCGGATGCTCACGAAGCTTGGAGTGGTCTCTTCATCCATGGATAAAAGACGCGCCCCGAACATCTTTGAAGCCATTGGAAGCTGGGCCCACAAGCTATTCACTGGAGAGCTTGGCCAAGAGGTAATGAATTACCTGCAAGGGCGGTAGTACACTAGTTAGACCGTCTCCACACGCTTAATGCCATTTTTATCGATCACGAGCCGAAATTTTTTGATCTCGACTTTGGTGCTGAGGTCGGGCTGCGTGAAGGTGTTTTTCATGATAATATTGATGTGGTACACCTTTGGGAGCTCTCTTATCCCCACCTCCATCGTATCAAGATCGAGGCTCAAATAGGGCTCTGTTGGGTTACTTGCCTTCTCCAGCAGGAGATGGATATTAAATAAAAAGATGGTGTGCAGCTTATGTCGACGAGAACGCACGGGCGTTTCACTCGAGACCAAAACCATCTCCTTTTTATAGTAGAACATCTCTTCCGGTATTTTAAAAAGCGGGAGGTCACTTGCAAACTCTTCGTAGCGGACCCGACGTATCTCCTCCGGCACATCCTCTTCAGCCACAAATGAAAAAGACTCTTTGAGTTTGCCGATCTGGATATCCTTACTAGGCGTTCGTATTCGTGTCGTGAAATCGGAAAACCAGCGACTGGCATGCTGGTGAAAAAGCCTCTTCAAGGCATCCTTAACGCGATCTTTTAAGATATAGAGCACCACAGTCAAAAGCACAAAGGAGATGGAATTTACGCCTGCCGTAGAGACATTGATGAAGAGTAAAAAACCATACACGAGCATGGCTATACCGGCGGCAAGACCCGCAATGACATTGCCATACTTGTCCACCCACGATATACGATCCTGTTCGAGAAGCAAGGCATCAAGTACATATTTATTGAGAAGGCTTTTATGGTTGAGCCGTTTTTCCTGCGTTTTTTCATCCTCTTTGAGCTCTTCAGTATCTTGATACATCTGCTGCCGATGCTGCTTTTCTTGAATAATGATCTCACATATCTGGTTATCAATGTCATAGATGTGTTCCACTTTTGCTCGGCGCAAAACCTCTAAAAAGCCCGTCAGATAGTAGTCAATTGAGCTACTGATGAATTCATCTGCATACAAAAAATCTTTTGATAGAGCTTCTGACCAGGAGCGTTCAAAATCGATCTGGAGGCGATGGAAAACGCTTCGAAAGGCGATAATCTCTCTGCAGACTGCACGCGCTTTCGACTGGAGCTCTGAGCGAATATGGCCCTTATTTGCACGTCCAAAAAGGTCTACGAGCTCACGCACGGCCACTCGAAGGGCGCTACGGACCACATTGCTGAGCAGCTTGAGTTCGTCCTGCGCTATCAAAATAGCCTGCTCCGTCTGAAAAGCCCCTTCTAAGGCCCTGATACGGTTTAAAGGAGATTGTTCAACAGCCGGATCGATAAGCTGCTGGAGAGAAAATTCTGGTGTTTTATAGCGAATGAGGTTGGTACGATCTTTGTAAAACTGCTCTTTGGAATAGGTATAGCTATTAATCTGCAAAGAGGAGGGAATGAAACAATAGAACTCTTGAGTCGAGATATTCTCTTGCAAAGCAAAAATGGGTGCAAAGTCTGACTGTATTTCAAATTGAAGAGTATCGCGAAAATGGATATCTTCGTAATGAAGGTCATTCCAAAAACTCTCCATTTGCTTTACCTTTAATGGCCAAAACAGCTACAATATTCGCCATAAGCGGCTATGGCGGAATTGGTAGACGCGCTAGATTCAGGTTCTAGTCGAGGTTACTCGGTGGAAGTTCAAATCTTCTTAGCCGCAACTTAAAATGAAAGTCCCTTGCCTGATCTGTAAAGAATCAGGCAAGAGTTTTCAACTACAGCGAAGATACAGACTCAACAAGCTCTGTTTCCTTTTCAACGGGCTTGGACATCATGTTAAAACGACGTCCCATCGCGAGCACCGTTTCCGGATCGAAGATACCAATTAAGAACGAGTTGATAAACAGTACTGCGCACTTATATGTCTTGTTTGCATGATTGAGCCAGTCTTCACCATTAAAGGCCTCTGGCATATACTTATCAAGCCCTGTAAGAGTACCAATGGTCTCTCTAACAAAAACAAATGGAACTTTTACTACAAAACTGGCTACATGAATAGCTGCATCAACTACAGAACCAGTGGCAACAAGTACAACGGCAGTAAATACTGCACCGACAGTTGCAGCAACAGACTGCTGTGGAGTCTCTTCATCGTCAAGCAGTACTTTCATATTCATTGCGTCAACTTGGGTTTCAAGGAAACCAAAAACGTGTGGAAGTACCCCAACATCTGATGTAGGAACGGAAAATCCCATAATCATCCCCTTTTTTTTAAACGTAAATCTATTCTTTGCAGTCAAACTAAGCTGCGTTAACTCAATAATGCTTTACCTAAGCTATTAGACAAAAATAGTCAATGTAAATTTTATTTTTTCCCTTCAGATTTTTTTGCCTGCTTCGTCATCTCTTCAATTTCCTGCTCGATTGTTTGCAGCATAATCTGAGCCCGCTCCTTGACCAGGGCGTGCTCTGGGCTTGCTTTTGCCCGATCTATTGCATTTTTAAGATGCAAGGCAGCAAGCTGGGGAAACTGCAATTTTATATAACAGTCCGCAGCATGAAAATCGGGTAGCGGATTTTTCACATCGCTTGCCGCACACAAGGTGTATAGCTGCGCAGCTTTTTCAAACATGTCCTGGCGATGAAAACAGGCAGCACAGCCCATAAGATGCTTTGAAGTCCCCGGATCTATCACCATAAGACCGAGAAAGAGATACGATGCATCCTTGTATTTGCCCTGATTATACAGTGTATAGGCGTGTGTGTAGAGAGACTCAATTTTCTCCTCTCCAATCCCTAGTGGCTGCTTTGGTACAATGCCCTTCTTTAATCCCTCAAACAGCATTGAAAGGGTGCTTTCCATGTGCTGTCCGGTAACGGTATTGACATCACCCATCGCATTCATCATTTTCCCTATATTGACTGAGCTAAAATCTACCGGCTTTTTTCTCATGAGTACCTCCCTCCTTTCTTCTTTCTATTGCACGTTGTAGGTTTTTATTTCAAAAGATTCTTTATTTCTAATCGGGAAATCTTGTATACTGGCACATTGATTTTTCAAGAGGCTTGCATGTTTGTATACGATCGAAAGTATATTCGCAATTTTTCAATTATCGCTCATATCGACCACGGAAAGTCTACCCTTGCCGATCGCCTGCTTGAGTTTACAGGAACGCTCTCTAAGCGAGAGATGCAAGAGCAGGTGCTCGATGATATGGATCTCGAAAGAGAGCGCGGTATTACCATTAAAGCCCACCCTGTGACGATGTACTATCGGGCAAAAAATGGCCACGTCTATCAGATGAACCTCATCGATACTCCCGGACATGTGGACTTTACGTATGAAGTGTCGAGATCGCTCTCTGCCTGCGAAGGAGCGCTGCTCATTGTTGACGCAAGCCAAGGCCTTCAGGCTCAAAGCCTTGCAAATATGCACCTCGCACTTGAGCGCCATCTTGCCATCATCGTTGTTCTCAATAAAATTGATCTCCCCACAGCAGACATTCCTGCTGTGTGCCAGCAGATTGAAGAGGCCCTTGCTGTCCCAAGCGACGAGGCTATCCCCTGCTCTGCTAAAGCCGGAATAGGTATTGAAGATATTTTGGAGAGAATCATCACCGACATTCCCCCTCCAAAAGACCCTGAGGACGCAAGCCTTCGAGCGCTCGTTTTCG
>JAFEGS010000629.1 GCA_018239705.1 Verrucomicrobiota bacterium
AAAACGCTCGAAAATGACATAGCGCTCAATCTAGAGGCAAAGTCGCTTCGCATTATTGCACCAATTCCGGGCAAAGCTGCCGTTGGTATTGAAGTGCCCCACAACCATCCACAAGAGGTGAGCTTCAAAGAGATACTCGCCACGTACATACAGCAGGGAGCGCCCTTTCGCATTCCCATGCTGCTCGGCAAGGGCGTCAATGGCGATCTCGTAATAAGCGACTTGGCAAAAATGCCTCACTGCATTATTGCAGGCGCTACTGGCTCCGGAAAATCGGTCTGTATCAATTCGATCATTATGTCCATCGTCATGACATCCACGCCTGAGCAGGTTCGACTCTTGATGATCGACCCGAAAAAGGTAGAACTTACGCCCTACACAGAGCTTCCTCACATGCTCGCTCCGGTCATTACTGAGCCAAACGCTGCCTGTGGAGCACTCCAGTGGCTTGTGAGAGAAATGGAAAAGCGCTATGAAATCTTAAAGCTGACAGGCCAACGCAATATCGAAGGCTTCAACAAACGACAGATCAATCTGGAGCAGGAGGAGGCTCTTCCTCTTCCAATCCCCACCACATTCCCCTATTACGTGGCTATTGTCGACGAGCTTGCCGACTTGATGATGGTAGCAAGCCAAGATATAGAAACGCCCATTGCCCGCATCGCTCAGATGGCACGAGCAGTGGGCATCCACCTGATACTTGCCACACAGCGCCCATCGCGAGAGGTGATCACCGGCCTTATTCGAGCCAACTTCCCTGCCCGAATTGCCTTTAAGGTGGCAAGCCGCATCAATAGCCAGATCATTTTGGATGAAACAGGCGCTGAGAGCCTTCTTGGCAATGGCGATATGCTCTTTCTTCTTCCCGGCTCGTCGCAGCTCATACGAGCCCAAGGCGCTTTTATCCGCGACGAAGAAATCAATAAAGTCATCGACCATCTGGTGCGAGAGGCACCAGTACAGTACCTGATCTCCTCCTTTGAGCAGATGCATGCTGCCATGGATCGAGCTGACGAGGGCGATCCGGCTGACACCCTCTTTACAGAGGCAAAATCGATCGTCCTATCGACAGGAAACGCCTCTACAACCTTCTTGCAGAGAAAATTAAAAATTGGATATGCCCGAGCTGCCAGCCTCATGGATATGCTTGAGCGGCACGGCATTGTAAGCCCTCAGGATGGAAGCAAGGCCAGGAAAGTGCTGCACGGCAAAAAAGAGGAAAGCTTTGATGACTTTGAGGATGAACTTGACTAGTCCTCGACATCACTCTCTGCAATACTCTGCTGCGCGTTAACGCTGAGCTTCTTCTTCTGGATCACTCTCATGTGATCCTGCATGTGAGCTACAAACTCTTCGTTCATTCTCTGGAATTCAAGGAGCTTTTCATGGATTTTTTGCCGTCTTTCCGACATCTCTTCATTTGCATCATCGCCCACAACTTTCTTTATATGCTCGTCGAGAAAGGTCATCTGCTGCAGAATCTCAGCTTGACTCTGCTGTAGACGCTCAAGTTCTTGCTCAGAGGCAAAACGTTTCGCCGTGTCATTAAGCCGCTTTGTTGTTAATATAAGCAAATCGAGCACCTGCTCCAATTTACCGTACAGGTCATCTTGAAGAGACATAACACACCTTGAAAATAATTTATCAATTGCTTTTAATCTAAATTTCACGATACAACAATAGGCCAATTTATAGGAATCGGAATGGAAGGCTTCTGCCCACTGGCATCTGGATCGAAAGGCAACTGCATTTACGTTGGCACAAAAAAGACTAAAATCCTCATAGACGCAGGCCTTAGTACAAAGGCCATTTGCGAGAGGCTCTCCACAATCAACGTGGATATCACTGAAATCCAGGCAATACTGATCTCTCATGAACATGGCGATCACATCCAAGGGCTGAAAGTCCTATCAAATAGATACAATATCCCCATCATTGCCAATGCCCAGACAGCAGCAGCAATTGTAGAGCATTTTCATATACAGCCAAAATTCAAACTTTTTATTACTGGCGAGCCTTTTCGCTTTGGCGATATTGAAATCCACCCCTTTAGCATCCAGCACGATGCGCGAGACCCGGTGGCGTTTACGCTGCGCTTTGATTCTCTCAAAATTGGTGTATGTACAGATCTTGGCTTTGTCACAAGCCTTGTGGCCAATCACCTCACGAACTGCAATCTGCTCTATGTAGAGGCCAATCACAAGCCTTCTATGGTGCATGCATCCAGTAGACCTATGATCTACAAACAGCGCGTTCTAGGCCGATCTGGGCATCTTTCTAATGAAGCCTGCGGGGAGCTGGTTGCGCACATTGCCCATGATGGACTCAAACAGGTCTATCTTGCTCATCTTTCAAGTGAATGCAACACGCCGGAAGTGGCGCATGGTACGGTGAGTGAGATCTTACTTGCAGCTGGTATGACGCTGCCAATTGCCGTCGCTCGCCAAGATCGGCCAACAACTCCGACGCTATTTTCTTAGATTACATTAATTTACCACAGAGCCCACAGAGAACACAGAGAGGACATGGGGAAATAAAAGAGTTTATTTTTCTCTTTTATATCCCATTCTCTGTGATCTCTGTGGTGAATTATAAAATAACCCCTCTTTTAGCTATGAGAGGAGCCGCCGAAAAAATCCTTCACCCTGTCCAAAAATCCCTTTTTCCTTGGGAAATTTGCAGGAGCTTCAAGTGTAGCAAACTCGGCAAGTAGCGAGCGCTGCTTTTCAGATAGATTGGTAGGCGTCTCTACAAATACGCGGACCAGAAGATCGCCTTTACCGGAACCGTGGACATTGGGGAAACCCTCCCCTTTGACACGAAATACCTTACCCGACTGCGTGCCTTCAGGAATCGTAATTCTTGCAATATTCGGTGAAAAAGAGGGAACCTCTTTCTTTGCACCAAGAGCAGCCTCTACAACAGTAACGGGAAGATCTAGAATAATGTCATTGCCTTGGCGCTCGAAAAACTCATGTGCCTCTACGTTTATGTAGACGTACAGATCACCATACTCTCCGCCGCTTGGACCGGCATCGCCATATCCAGCAAGCTTGAGGCGCATACCGCTGTCAACACCAGCCGGAATGCGGACATGAACCCTTTTTTTAGCCTTTACTCGACCATCACCGCTACAGGTCTTACATGGATCGGTAATTGTCTCACCGGCTCCTCGACATTGCGGACAGGCCATAGACATGCTAAAGAAGCCACGCTGCTCAAACACCTGACCCTGTCCACCACAGCGATTGCAGCGCTTGATACCGCTAGGAGAAGTGGTACGCTTGCCATTGCAGGTCTCACAGGTCACATAATTGGTTATGGAGAGCTCTTTTTCGACGCCCTTTATAGCCTCTTCAAAAGAGATGTTCATGTTCACGCGCTTGCTAGCGCCCTGTTGAGCATAGCCTCTCTCTTCACGACCGCCTCTTCCTCCCCCAAACAGGGAATCAAAGACAGATTCACCACCAAATGCCCCCATAAAGGTACGAAGCGCTTCATCCATAGTCTCATAACCATGAGCACCAGCCCCAGCGCCTGCATAGCCATGCACTGCGTCGGCACCATAATGGTCATACATCTGTCGCTTCTTTTCGTCACTTAAGACTTCATAAGCTTCTGAGATGGTTTTAAACTGTTTTTCGGCTTCAGGATTTCCAGGGTTGCGGTCAGGATGGGACTCTAAAGCCTTTTTTCTATATGCTTTTTTGATCTCATCTTGAGTTGCGCCCTTAGAAACGCCAAGCACTTCGTAATAGTCTGGCATTGTGGACTTCATATATAGATCTGGTACTACATTCTCTGTTTTTTATACTTAGAAGCGGCTTTCGATTTTGCTCGCTTCTTCACAGAAGGCTTTGAATGGAATCGATGAGCCTTTACAGCCTTCATCACGCCTTCTTTATCAAGACGCTTCTTAAGAGCTCGTAGTGCTTTGTCAATCGAATCGCCGGGACGTACTTTAACACTTGTCATGTGCGCATAATCCTATAATTACATGTGATCAATAAGGAAAATTGTACTAAATTGCTGGATATTTGGCAACCCAAAATCACTCATTCAGCTCAGCCTGCGTTTTTCTCAGATAGAGAAGAGGCAAGGAACCGTCGAAGCTATAAAAATTATTTTTAAATCGCTTGTCTGCCTCATGCATCAGCGCTGTAGCAGAGGGCGCCTTTTCAATAATTTCCGGATAGTTGTTTACCCCTTTTGCCTCAAGACGGGTAGCAAGTGGCAGCCTGTTCGGAGTCACTATGCATTCTACTTCATGGATTCTATCAATGAATGATTCAAATGGAACAAGCTCTTCTTCATCTACAAATTCCACACTCTCTTCCTTCCATCGCCCCTTCAGGAGATAGACCCCCCCTATTTTGGCATCGATTGCTGCAAAAAATGGCCCTGAACACTCTTTTGGAGGGACATATCCACGAAGACTTCCAAATCCTACGAGGGGGATTGCAAGTGCTAAAGAGAGGGCCTTCGCAGTGGCTACGCCCACTCGAATTCCTGTATAGGAACCGGGACCATGACTTACTCCTACATAACTCAAATGAGATGGTTCCATCCCCACTTGAGAAAAAAGTGCATTAATGGATGGGAGAAGGTTTTGTGAATTAGTAAGGCCTACAGCGAGCTCTTGAGCGGTGCAGAGCTTGCCTTCAGAAAAAAGAGCGATTACGCCACGCTCTGTTGCAGTATCGATCAGTAGTGCAGTCATTGTCAAGCTATCTGCACCGTACTCTTCTGGTGATTTTCCACGAGAACTGCCTGGATTTCTGCTGCCGTTTTAAGCGTCAGGATATAGGCTGCAAGCTTAGCTACCTCTTTTCTGTTGGTGTGTCGAACCACATGTTTAATCAAAGGTAAAAAGCGAGAGGCAACTGATAGTTCTGTAATCCCAAGACCAATGAGAAGCGGTACAAAGCGAGGGTCTGAAGCAATTTCTCCACAGATACACACAGGCACGTTTTCATGCTGCGCCTGCTGTACAATCACGCGTACAAGGCGGATGACGCCGGGGTGAGTGGAGCTGTACAGATCATTCGCTGAGTGGTGCATGCGATCTATTGCCAGGGCATACTGGATAAGGTCATTTGTACCAATCGAAAGAAAGTCGCACTCTCTTGCCAGAAGGTCTGCAATCATAGCAGCCGATGGCACCTCTACCATGCAGCCGAGCTGGATTGTTCGAGGCACGCCTACACCTTCCTTGATCAAGGCATCATATGCTCGATAGACCAACTCTTTTGCTTCACGAAGCTCAGAGACACTTGAGACCATTGGGAATAAAATACGCACATCTCCATGTACAGCTGCGCGCAAAATAGCTCTCACCTGTGTCTGGAAGATCTCTTTTTCTTTAAGCAGAAAGCGGATAGCTCGTGCACCGAGAGCCGGATTTTGCTCTTTTGACACCGGAAGACCAGAAACAACCTTGTCCATACCTATATCAAAGGTACGTATCACAACAGGACAGCCCTTGATATGGTCTATTAAGCTCTTATAGACCTCGTATTGCTCCTCTTCACCGGGAAAACAGCCTCTACCCAAAACGAGATATTCCGATCGAAATAGCCCGACACCCTCTGCTCCATACTGCTGCAGAAGGGTAAAATCGTCGCTGATTTCTACGTTTGCCGAAAGCCTGATACGAACCCCATCAGTCGTCGTGGATGGCAAGGCACAGTAATTTCTCAGCTCGTCGAACTGGATCTGCAGATAGGCCTTAAGCTGTCGATACTCCTGAAGGGTCTTTTCAGTTGGATGAATAATAATCTTGCCAAGCAGGCCATCGACGATGACCATGGAGTTCTTGCGCATCTTCTTACTAAGCGCAGTAAAGTCCACATTGGCCACATAGGGAATACCCTTTGCTTTAGCAACAATAGCCATGTGCGACATAGCACCGCCATACTGCGTCACAAAGGCAGCGACGCTTTGCCGATTTGCCTCAGCAGCACACGAAGGTGTAATTGTCGGGGCAAAGACGACAGAGCCGGCTGGAATTTCAGAAAGAAAATCCCTTTTACTCTTTCTCAGGTGGTCAAGTAGCCGTTTATAGATGTCTTGAACAATCTCAAAGCGCTGCTGGAAAAAGGGATCAGCTATCTTTTGGAATCTCTTGCTGTAGCGCTGCATCACCTTGCTCAGGACAAACTCTGCATTTTTGCCGGACGCTGCGATCTCTTCTTCGATTTTAATGTTGAGAAGAGGGTCGTCGGTTAGCTGTACATGAGATTCAAGCACGGAAGCGCCATCTTTGATGCCTTCCAATTCCAGTTGAGACTTAAGCTGGGACAGGTCAGCGCGAGCATCCTTTAAGGCTGCCCTATACCGCTCAACTTCCTTCTCGATGAGCTCCGGAGCAAGAGCGATCTCTGCCACCTTTTCGTCTAAATTATCGACAATAAAGGGGACGCCTATAGCAATCCCTCTGGACAACGCATTGCCCTCAAGACATATCTCGAGATTATGTGCCATTGTCTTTTCACTCTCCAAATTTATTTTCAAACGCATTCAAAATCTTGGCCATGGTATCTTCAGCATCATCGCCATCAACAGTGATCTGGACAGTTGCATTTTTGTGCACTGCCAGCATCAAAATACTCAATACACTCTTTGCGTTTACCGTTTCTCGCTTATAGGTAAATAGCACGTCAGATTTCACGTGCTGCAGAAGCTTAACGATACTTGTAGCCGGTCGCGTATGAAGGCCAAGGTCATTCTTGACTCGTACTTTTGTCACGAGTTTCACAGTTGGTTTCTCCACTTTACTTTATCAATGAGAGACAACACATTTGCTCTAAACGCAGATTTAATGCAACTGTTTCCTCGACTTTGCAAAGTCGAGGATTCATGCGGCTTTGCAAAAATTGCCCAAAATAGATACCATATATGGCAATTTTACTGATGGTTTTTCTATGTTAAAAGTTATTCAACGCAAAAATAAGCCTGAAGAGCAGGCTAAAGCCCAAGTCCATCTGGAACCGGCAGCCTGGGATTTTGGAACTACTGGAAATAAAGTTTTTTTTATAAGCCTTGGATGCCCGCGCAACCTCGTCGATACAGAAGTCATGATTGGCATTTTGCTTCAAGCAGGGTTTGAAGCAACGGGCGAGCTGAAGGACGCAGACTTTATCGTTATCAACACCTGCGGATTTCTCGAAAGCTCTCGTCAAGAGTCTCTAGACACCATTGGAGAGGCACTTAAAAGCCGTAAAAAAAATGCAAAAGTCATTGCTACCGGCTGTATGGCACAGTCACACGGAGATCTCATCCGCTCCACCTTCCCCGACATTCACTACCTCCTTGGATCGGGTGATGTAAAAGAAATTCTTAGAGCGGTAGAAGCCAAAGAGCATGGTGCATACATCAGCTCTGCAAAGAGTTTTCTTGAAATGGGAGAGGTCCCTCGCACGCTCTCAACTCCTGCAAACTATGCCTATCTAAAAATCGCAGAGGGGTGCCGAAAACGCTGCGCCTTTTGCAAAATCCCCTCTATCAAAGGGCCTCTCAAAAGTAAAACGATCGAACAGGTGGTTAAAGAGGTCTCTCTGCTTTTAAACAATGGTATTCAAGAGATCATCTTGATTGCGCAGGATCTTGGCGACTGGGGTAAAGATTTGGGTTACAGTAAGTCTCAAGGCCTTGTTGCACTTCTGCAAGCTATTCTCAATAGCACAGATCAGCATTTTTGGCTTCGTCTTCTCTACCTCTATCCCGATGAGATCTCTGAGGAGCTTATTGCTCTGATGAAAAAAGATACACGCATCTGTCACTACCTCGATATGCCTCTTCAGCATATCAATGACGACATCCTCAAGGCAATGCGCCGGACTACAAGCAAACAAGAGATTATGGACACGCTCTCCTCCCTGCGACGAGAAATTCCTGATATTGTCATCCGAACAAGCCTCATGGTGGGCTTTCCGGGTGAAACGGAAGAGCAGTTTGAAGAGCTTTGCAGCTTTGTAAAACTTGGGCTCTTGGACGATGTGGGGATCTTCAAGTTCTCTAAAGAAGAGGGTACACATGCTGCCACACTGCCGGAACAGATAGCTGAAGAGGTTAAACAGGAGCGGCTTGTAAAACTATCTGACCTTCAGCGAAAACAGGTAACGAAAAAGAATAAAAAATTCATTGGCAAACAGCTGCAAGTGATCGTTGAAGGCTACCATCCGGAGTCCAACCTTCTCATGCGCGGTCGCTACTATGGACAGTGTCCCGAAATTGACGGCATGGTGATCATCAATGATGGCCGCAAAGTAAAGGCCTTTGGCAAACACTACAATGTACAAATCACCGATGTAACAGATTACGACTTAATTGGACGGGTGCTATGACAGATTATCATTCACATGAAGAATATCGCAACCGAGTGCGTAAACTCGAAGAACTTCGAACACTCGGTGTAGAGCCCTATCCTCAT
>JAFEGS010000062.1 GCA_018239705.1 Verrucomicrobiota bacterium
ATGTAGAGTCATATTGCACATTCCTTAAGTATTTAAACTAAAACAAGCTACCGTTCCATCTTGGCAAATAACACGTATCAAAGCGCACAAGATGAAAAAATGCTTGAACCGAATGAGAGAGGCTACCAGAGTGGCTGATTTTCGACAACCACTTTTTCGCGCAATGTGCAAAAATTATGAAAATGCTATCCTAAATAGCTGAAATTAGATGAGGAATAATAAATCATGCAGCCTACTACTTTGAAACGCCAACACGATGAAGACCAGCTCGAACAAAGCGATACTCAAAAAAAAGTGAAGCGTACCTCTACCTCCCAAATAACCACTTTAAAACGCAGTAGAGAAGTGTTTTTAGAACTTATTGAACCTGTTACAAAAAAACAGGCTCTAAACAACTCTACTGCAGTAACTTCCACCATCGATACGGAAATAGAAGAGCTTACACTGCGCATTGCGCGTCTGAGCATCGCCGATAGTCCTCTCGAAGCCTTGGTTTCAAGGCTGTGGAACTCAAACGAGGTGTGGCTACTCTACAGCGGTAATGAGGTCGAACTCTGTTTTTCTGAAATACTGAAACGAACGCTCACTGATGCTCAGTTAAAAGCCATCTTAGAAATAAGCACTGAAGCATATATCAAAAGTATTACCTACTTCAATGTCAGCCAGTATCCCCACCTCACCTACTCTGCAGCGGAATATCTGCTAAAATGCTGTCCTAGCCTGCAGCGAAAGTCATTTCAGCATGTTGACAATGAAAAATTTTATGATATTATTATAGTCTCAGGGGAAAAAGAGCTACCGGTCAATCGCTATCTTATCGCCCATTTCTCTTCCTTTTTAGAATCACCGCTCGCACCTGTTAGCGGTGGCAGATACTGCGTCCCCGATTATTCATTTGCAACGTTGCAATCGTGTATGAATATCCTCACAGGCTCAGATGAGCTCAAAAATGAAAAAAATGCCTCGAACAAAGTAGCACTTCTCAGTTTGCTCATCTCGCTAGAATGTATCACTATTTTGGAAGAAAATGAGCATACGTTGATTGACTTTATTGGTCAGCTTACAAAACGAAAGAGTAAATCTGCTCTGAAATACCTTCTAGAGCACATATCGACCTATCTTCCTGCTAGCTTTGCAGCAGGCAGGCTCTCTCACCTTAGACGCTGCGTATATCAACAGTTTCTCCCTCGCGAAGGAGTCTACGACATCGCTTGAACTGTTTAAGATCAGCATCGGCCTGTAGGTCGAGATGGGCCAGTAGATCGGGCAGGCGGCAGCTTTCAGGAAGAAGTACCAGGCCGCTTGTCTTTACTGCACCTGTCACAAAAACAGAAATCTTGCCTTTAGTGGGAATAACAAGTGTCTGGTCCGGTTGGAGCTTCATGTCGAGAGGGAGTTTTTCGACATCAGCATCTTCTGAAAGCTCGAGCGTTTGAAGTGCATCAACTACCAAAGCGCCTAAAGGGAGCGTACGTTTCTGCTCCTGGACTACGGCTCCAATGACTGTGATCGTAATCTTCTCTATGGGAAGCACCGCTTGACCACTTCTAGAAGCAAAGGAGGCCGCTGCGAGCGTTATCAGGGATAACAGCATCACGAAAACGGCCATCCATTCACGAGCAGCTACCGTTGCTGTCAACCGCCATCACCCTTCATGAACTTCACAAAGTAGGCGAGGCTTGCAGTAGCTTCAGCTGCAATTTTAACCATTAATTGGAAATGGTCTTCAGGAGTTCCTAAAGTCACGGAAACAACCTTTGCAAGGCTTCCAACAACCGCCACCCCTTTATCGAAGTCTAGCCCTTTCTGATGCGCAATAGCGATGTTTTCAGCCAGTTCAAGGCTAACTCCAACATACCCGAATATATTTCCAGCCTCATTCGCTCCCAGATTGAATAGACTTGTGGTAGCAGTATTGCCTACGCCTTGTGCGACCAGACCCATCTTCTCTGCATATCCTTCTGCAAAGATAAAATCGGAAACAAGCAGAGAAAGACGGCTTGCAAGTTTTACTAAATTTGGAAAATGATTCTGTACATTTCTCCACAGTATATCTGTCGTTACAAGCTCATTCAAGCGGATGATAAAGGTCCTGGCACCAAGAAACTCTTTTACGCTCTTGAGCGTCTGGATAAGATGTGCAAAGCCTTCAACTGCAACCGCATTAATTTCGTTCAGGCGAATAAATGTTAAAGCTGCGCTTGAAAGTGCTCTCAAGGCATCAACATTGCTAAAAACCCTTCCAGCATGGTCAAGGCCAACTTTAAGAGCCTTGTAGCCCTCTTCTGCAACACGCAGCATGAATTTACCGGCTTCTTCTACAATAATAGAAAAGTTCTCACAGACAGCACTAGACATAATTTCTTACTCCTATTTGTATATTCTTTATTGACTGGTGAATGGGTCTTTTGTTTTCGTATTTGCAGGATCTGCGAAAAATGCAAAGAAACCGGTACCTGCAGCAACAAGGGAAAGCGGCACTTGAATATAGGGATCGTCTATAGATGATAACCTTAAAATAGCCCCTACAGTGTCAGCTACAGCACTTGTGCATTCGAGGAAGTTATAGACAATGTCTTCCCCTTTAACGAGCTTCTCACCATGCATAATGACAATTGGAATCAAGCCGGCCACCAAGGTTCCATCGAGGAATTGGTCCTCTGATACGGCAGGAAGCACTCTTGAAAAATGTGAAAAAACTGGAGCGATTCCGACCTTCTCCGCAACCTGTGCAAGTGCATCTCTATCTAGCACGTTATGGCTAAAGAGCCAGCTTGCTGTCGCCACACACCTTCTCATGAAGAAGGAAATCGCAGAAATGAGCGGCAGTACATTGACTTCAATTACGTCTTTGTAGAAAGATCCATCTACAAGGTAGCTGATCGACTCGAAAATGCGACCGGCGTTTCTAAAGGATGTTACGTTAGAAGCAGCATCGAAAATTGGTCTTGCAACTGCTTCTGCCTGCTGAGCTAGGTCTATCATTCGAACAGAATCTTCGACAAAGCGTATGGTTTCACTAAGGCCTTTGGCAGAGCGAGCGATTTTTGTAAGATCGGTAACAACATTTTTCCCGAAGGCAATAATCTGAGCCGGAAGTTGAAGTAAATGATTCACAACCGCTGTTGTCTGGGAGGCAAAAAAATCGGAAACTGAAGTCTGGGAGGGGACTATCTCATCTAATAAACACATCGTAAACCTCTAATAATACTGAATTTGCGCTCGCTTTAGCCTTAGGATGACCTAAGATCTCTTACGTGCACACAGCAAGGATACTACTCCTTGCAGTAAATTCATGCAAAACTAAAAGGTTTGTAACCTGTAAGAAAGTCCTGGGCAGACATGGGAGCCTTGCCCTCTGGCTGAACAAGAAGCAGGCGCAAGATGCCGCTGCCACATGAGACACAGAAACTTCCCTGTTCTTCTAAAACCATTCCAGGGAATATCGTGTCAGGTAGGCTTGTGGGATACATAGCCGCTTTTAAGACCTTGAGCCTCTTTTTCTCCCCACGTACGGTGATTTCACACCACGCTCCAGGAGCTGGGGACAGTGCTCGAATGAGATTGAAAAGCTCATGAGCCGGTCGATTCCAGTCGATGTGGCACTCCTCTTGCGTGATTTTATTGGCAAAAGTCACCTTGTCCGGATCTTGGACGGTAGCGACTTGCCTGCCTTCCGCAATATCTGAAATGGCTCTTAGAAGGGCTTTTGCCCCAAGCTGGCGAGCCTCTGCATCGAGCCAGCCGAAGTCAGCATCCTCGGGGACTGCAAGCTCTTCCACATGGAGAATATCTCCTGCATCCATCTGTCGTACCATACGAATAATGCTGACGCCTGTTGTAGCGTCGCCATTCATAAGCGCTCGTTGGATGGGTGCTGCCCCTCTATACAGCGGCAGAAGACTTGGGTGCACGTTAATGCAGCCCCTTTTTGGGACATCGAGAAGGTCTTGTGAGATAATCTCACCATAGGCCACAACAACAAAAAGATCGGCCTGTAGAGCCTTCAAAACCTCGATACTTTCGGGAGAGGATCCTCGCTCTGGTTGGAAAATTGGTACACCTGGCAGTAGCTTTTCAGCTAGCTCTTTTACCGGTGGAGACTGCAGCTTCAGGGACCTGCCTTTAGGCTTGTCCGGTTTAGTAACAATAGCCACAATATTGATATTTGCCTCTATAAGCTTGTGCAAAATAGTAGCAGCAAATTCAGGAGTACCAAAAAAAACTATTCTCATACCAGCTGGGCATCCTCGAGTTCCTCGCTATCCTCACACTCATCAGATCTTGCTTGTGAGTCGGCTAGCATGCCCTGCATGTCGATAAGACCCCTTTTGGAGCCGCGGCAAAAATCGACCCAATGGAGGACCTCTGGTATACCTTCTAATTCCTGTTCAATGCGTAAAAGCGCTGCCTCTAGCGTTAATCCCTCTCGATAGACAAATCGATAGGCCTGACGCAAAAGATTTCTCGTCTTTAACGAAAAGCCTCGACGTTTCAGACCAATGAGGTTCAAACCGCCTATTTTATAGGGAATGCCAGCCCCAATGGTATATGGGGGGACATCACAAACGACGCGGCTCATGCCGCCAACCATTGCATAGCAGCCTATACGACTAAATTGATGCACACCGGAGAGCCCTCCGATCACAGCACAATCTTCTATCGTGACATGACCTGCCAGCATGGTATTATTGGCCATGATCACCTGGTTGCCAATCACACAGTTATGCGCAATGTGGCAGTAGGCCATAATCAGGCAGCCGTTTCCTACCAAGACACACGTCCCTTCTCCGCAGGAAGAATTAATGGTCACGCATTCGCGGATTTCACATTTTTCTCCAATTTCAACAAAGGTCTTCTCACCTCGATACTTGAGGTCTTGTGTTTTTGCGCCAATAACGGCACCGGGCCATACTGTAGTTCCCTTACCAATCTTGGTGTGGCCATCGACACAGACATGCGATTTGATCACCACATCATCTTCGAGGGAGGCCGTGCCACTAATTACAGAATAGGGACCAACATGTACATTTTTACCGATATAAGCCCCGGGCTCGATAATGGCTGTTGGATGAATTTTGGCTGTTGGATGATTTTGAGACATGAACAACTACTCTTATATAATTTTTTGCCGGTTAAAGGAGATCTTTTTCTACAAGTGCATAGGCGATTTCAGCTTCTGCAGCAACTTTGTCACCAACTAAGGCTTGACCTCGTATCCTTCCGCCTCTGGAACCAAAATGGAGTCCCTCTACCTTAAGGTACAGTACATCACCAGGTTTTGCAGGATGGCGAAATTTCGCATTATTCACATTCAAAAGAACGGCAATTTTATTTGGGGTATTGGAGCGCAGGTGGAGCAATACGCCACCCGTTTGAGCAAGTGCCTCCAGAATTAATACACCGGGCATAATTGGTACATCAGGAAAGTGTCCCTGAAAAAAAGATTCATTAATAGTGAGGTTCTTTTGTCCAGTAATTAACCCCTTTTCAAGATCGAGTGAAATGATCCTGTCAACGAGCAAAAACGGATATCGATGGGGTAAAATTTTGGCAATTTCCCTCGAATCCAAAATAGTACTTGTCTCCATAGCTTCAGCGGCAGACATTAGGTATTCTCCAAAGAAAGATGATGATATAATTTTTGCGCAAATCGGAAGTTCGTCGAATGACCAGGCTTAATTGCAATAATATGGCCTGTAAAGTTAATTCCGATAAGCGATAGATCCCCAATGAGATCGAGCATCTTATGGCGTACCATTTCATTGGGAAAGTAGAGCCCCCCCTTTGAAACAATGGCATCGTCCATGACTACTACCCCGTTTTCGAGGCTAGCTCCCTTGATAAGCCCCCTATCTATGAGGTGAGACACCTCTTCGTACAGAGAGAAGGTACGGCAAGGGGCTAACTCTCTTTTAAAATTTTCACTTGTCAAAACAGTAGAGTAGTATTGACTACCTACCATTCGGGCCTGTGGATAGTGGAGGGTACAGCTGATGCGGTATTCATCGCTAGGTAGCCCCACGATATGAATATCCCCTTCTGTCAAGAAGAGAGGCTGGGTGATCTTTCGAATTGAAACATGGGCATCTTGCTCAACTACGCCTGCCTGTTCAATCATCTCTACAAAGACGTCTGAGCTGCCATTGCCGGCCGGTGGCTCTCCTGCTGAAATTTCAATGCAGAGATTATCGATCTCATAGGCTCTGACAGCTGCAAG
>JAFEGS010000630.1 GCA_018239705.1 Verrucomicrobiota bacterium
GATAAGGGTTTTAACCCCGGGAACAATACGAAAATGATATGCACCCCATCGGGGTGCAAAATCTCTCACACCCATTTCCAGGGGTTAAAACCCCTGGCTAAAAACCCTGTCCTTACGGGACATTTTCAAAAAAAGTTTTTAATGGTCAGTCACCTGCTCGCTTGAGGGGGCACCATCTTTTCTTGGCCTTATTCACCTTATCTCAGACAATTTTCGTGACCGAAAATTGTCTGAGATAAGGTGAATAAGGCCCATCGGGCAGGGGAGCAAAAGACTGCATGACGGGGACATCAAAAGAGGTCTGCTGGAATTGATAGTCTCCTAAATGAAAAGGTCGATTGTCTTTAACAGTTCTTAATGTTGGTTGTGTATAGATTATTAAGGGCAGGAGCTGCTCTCACGTGGCACTCGGCATTTCCCATTACACTCATACTGTACAACAAAAGGAACATCAGTCATGTTTAAAAAGATAGCATCGCTTTGTCTTTTCCTCTTTGCTTTTCACTCATTAAACGCACGCGTAGTACCTTTAGAGACCGGGCGCTGGCTACTTGACACCTACCGAAATGTAGAAATCGATGACTTTGACTATACCTATCAGGTAGAGAGCGTCGATGCATCGACTCCGGCCTTCACGCTCCAGGATGGCTCTGTGTGGCAGGTGGTGCCGATGGAAGCGGAGACACTAAGCTTTTATAGACAAAGAAAATCTTTTTTTGAAAGCATCGCAGCACCGGAGTCTATTTTTGAGCAGTGGAAACCCGGCGATATCCTTATCTTCCACAAAATAGTAAATCGTCCATCGCTACTTGCCTACAACATTACGAGAGACCATCTCTTGGATGTTGCGCCTATCCAGATCCCGGTAGCTCCAGCTCTGCGCATTACCTCCATTACCAACACAAACGATACCTTCTCCACGTATGACTACAACAGTAAAACAGGCACAATGTCGCAAAAAATCCATAATAACTGGCGCACTGTCATCGCCCTCTCTGACGGTACTGTCTGGGAAGGTGATGCTGGCAGACCTATACTCAGCTGGGTAGTCGGCGATGCGGTCCTTATTGCCAAAGACACTCCCTATTGGAGCTGTAACACGCACATGCTGCTGAACATTAAAGCCTCCAAGAAGAGAGACAGCTCCGTCCCATACGTCAGGCGACTAGGCACCAGACGAGTTGGCTAAGAGGAAGAAAAGCAGGCAACGTCTCTGCCTGCTTTTCTGTTGAATCTATCTAATCCATATAGATACAATCTTCGCAAATTCCAGAGAGACATAAAAACATTTAAATACTTCATTTTATATTTCAGCAACATTGCTGATAAAAAGCCGGGGGAGAAATAATGGAACAAACTATATTCGCTTCAGCTGCTGCAACTGTGACACCTGGCAACACCTCCTTGAACTGGGAAGATATCCAATGGCAAATCCCCGCTGCATGTACTCCCGGTCACCCTCTGGAACTCATCAAAAACTGTCTCGAAGATCGTTCCGATCTGGATCCATACGATCAAATCGACAGGCAATTCAACATTCATATGGAATGCCTCAAAAAGAGATTCAGTGAGCTTGCAAGATAATCGTATGAAGAATCCTCAATGGTCGCTAAAACATGTCAGCCTCTCAAAAATCCTTGGCTACTATGACCTCAAAGAATTCCATTTCCAGGATGGCCTGCAAGTGGTCCAAGCCGATAATCATACCGGCAAAACAAGTTTTGCCACAGCGTTGGTGTGGGGGCTTACAGGAAAGCTGCCCGATATCGACCGCATCGCCGGCCCGCAGTTCAAGCTGAAGCATAAACTGGCAAGGGAAAAGGACGAAGCCAGCATCCAGATCACTCTGACAGATAGTCATGGCAACGAGCTGGTCATTCGCCGCTATACAGCCTCTTCCGCAAGGTTCGCCAAAGTGTCTGTTTTCTATAACTCGTTGGTCTATGAAGGCGACCAAGCCCAGGAGTTTATCCAGAAGCAGCTAGGGCTCAAAGCCGATTCCCTGGAAGGGTGTTGTGTGGTCCTACAGGACCAGCATCTCAGCCTCATCACCGGCGATGTGAAGAAGAAAAGCGCGATCATCCATGACATCCTTGGTCTTTCTACTCTCAGCAAGCTGATACCGATCGTGACCAAACGCATCTCTGAGCTGGGCAAGTTCATCAAAGAAATGGAAGAGGTCAATCTGGGCCAGAAATGGGAAGAGGAGCAACAAAAGCTTGAACAAGACCTCTCCAGCAAAGAGAAGGATGCTGTCGAAAATGGCAACGATCCAACTCTCTTTCGTACTTCTGAGTTCCTCGACAAGGTTTTTAACAAGTTTGCCCTGGAATTGCAATGCGAGCCGTTTATTTCAGGCAAAAATCCAAGGGAATACTTCCAGCTGCTGCGTGCCGCTCTCGAAAACCTACGCAACCAAAACCAGCATCAAATCAAGCACGCCAAGCTCAACAGCGAGCTCTCTGTCTACAAAACAGCGCTCGAGAAAGTGGACGAATCTGAAACGCGCTTCCAAAAGGCGCAGCAACACTATCCTGTGTCATATGAGCAGGCGCCTCTCTTTCAAAACGATATTCCTTCCGTTCTGAAATCAGTCGATCATCTTATTGCGAGCACAGAATCGGCCATAGAGGCTGTCAACGCCCAGCATGGATTGTTCACGCATTCTCTCAGCCTTCTGAAACATATCCCTGACTGCCATGAATGCCCCCTCTGCCAACAGACGATCGACCACGGAGAACTCATGCGGAAGATCATGGGCAATCTGAACGATTCCACACGCAAATCCCTGGACGACTATCAAGCAAAGCTGGCTACTTTGAAAGATAAAAAAATGTTTATTTCCCAGCATCAGACCAAATACAATGATTGGGAAAAGACGCTTAAAGACCAGCTTGCAAAAACTTTAGGTGACATTGCCCATATCCAATTGCAGAATAGGGGAGTGGAAAGCCTTGAAGCTTTGTCAAAAAATTCCGCATTGGACAGCCTTAAGGAGCTTTGCATTGCCTGCAGCAGTATCAAGGAAGAGCTTGCTGCCAACATCGCTATGCTTGACACCGCTCTCGTCCAGCAGAATAGGCTAAAAGAAGAAGCCGACAGCAAATACCAACCGTGGCAGGCGAGATTGGACAACATTGCCCTCTATCTCTTACCGATCCACGAGCAGCAGCAAAAGCTCTTGAACCACGAGCAAAAGCAGGTTCAGGAAGCTAACAAAAACATTGCCCTAAGTGCACTTATCAATGAAACGAGATCGCACTGGAACGATTTGACCAAATTCAAGGAAATCCTCCAAAACCAGGAACGTCAAAAAGCCAAACAGGTGATCAAGGAGCATAAAGATTTCGTCTCACGCTTCTTCGTGCAGGTCTCTGAGCATCCTTATTACGATTCCATTGATATCATACCCGAAGAGGATCGTGGAAGCGTGAAATACTACTTTAACGCCTCCTCTAGAAAGGGGCCGGAGTACACGGACAATGCCCGTCATGTGTTGAGTGGTGGCGATCTCAGCTGCGCTTCGCTCGGATTGATCCTCAGTCTATCCAAAGGGCAATCGAACCGTGCCAAGTTCCTGATCCTTGACGACCCAGGAGAGAGTCTTGACCAGATACGCATCGACAACCTGGCCAAAGCTCTTCAGGGGTTGGCGTTGTCTCAGACAATCATTCTCACCCATCAGCAGAACCTCGCCGAGCAGCTAGTAGCAAATGGCGCATCCCTGGTCCATCTATGAGTATCCAGTCGGTGGAACAGCGTGAGCTGCTCATAGAGGTCAAATGCTCGAGGTCTTGCAAGGTGAAGATCACGGACCGGGATATTCTTGGACTTCAATCCGATAGAAAGAGCTCCCAAGGCTTTTTGGCGACATTGGTGACAACCAACCAGCGGGAAGGCCCGCATTGGGTGCTGGTCAATGCTGATCAGCTTGCGAGGCGCCACTATAATGCCAAACAGCTGCTTTCATTGAAGGCAGATGTCGAGTTCTGGAAGCCTGTCGACTATTTGTGGGGGGAGGCTATTCAGAACGAAGGGTTGATGGATCGGTTGCTTGCCTTGAGGAACATTGATTTAAAGTCGATCAAGTGGTGGCATGAGCTGCCATTTGAGCCCGAGAGCGGACCGCACGACGCTGTTCGCAAGTTGAAGCTGGCAGAGGCGTTGAAGAGGTTTCGCGATCGCCTGGATGAGAAGCATCAAAGGGGTGGACCGAGGCGTGAGGGTTTTTTGCACCAGATCATTTTGCATTTTTGTTTGGAGAAGGCTGGATACAATACGGTATCGAACTACAGCGGCGTCCCCGATTTGCGTACCTTATCTAAAAAGAGCTGAAGAGATGTGCGATTCGTTCAGATCACACATCGCAGTAAAAGGGGCCGTCCCCAATGGTGTCGTTTGGACATGGAGAGTAGGCAATAGCGAGCGAGGTATGAAAATTATAGAAGTATTACTTGAGAAGCTGTCGTATTTTTTCGATTAATGGTAGAATACTCTGCAATGCATCTTGAACGTCTTTTTCTGTGATTGTAGTCTCCAGAGATGGATAGCGTTCAGAAAAATAGAATGCGGTTATACGAATACAAATCAGTCTGAACTGAGAAAAAAAATCGTCAAAGGGGATAAGGTCGTCGAGTAGGGTGTCTAAGCTATGAATACGTCTTAGTTTCCACCCTTTACTTAAAAGTGCTGCTTTTAAAAATTTTTCCACACATTGTTGAAGGCAAAACCCAGCCAGTTCAGGGTCGTAGTCAGCTAGGAGCTTTTGAACTCGTCTTAAATCTTTCTCAGCAATGCGTGTCCATTGCGCTGGGTATTGAGAATCTTCAGGCGGCATAAAGCACTTTTCCTTTTTCCAGAATCTCAGCTATGAATTGGTCCCCCATTGACAACCGTTTTTCGACCTCTTGAGGAGTTAGCACGAGTGTATCTACGGGAATTGACGTGTGTGTGCCGGCTAGAATGGAACCCACAGTGCACCATCGATCAATAAATCTGTCTTGTGTGTCTTTTACAATGAGTAAATCAATATCGCTGTCTGCATCAGAATTTCCAAGTGCGTGAGAGCCAAATAAAACAATTTTTATAGGGTTGTATTGTTCGATCAAACGCTCTAGCATGCAATTGATGACTTTGTTGACTTTAGAGTCTTTGCAATGTTTTCTCATTGTACCTTCCCAGAATACAGAGGTCCTTTACTCAGATGTTAGTTTTTTTTTGTTATAAAGTCGAGGGCAAAGTACACCAATAGTGATAACTATACGATTTTCAGATTGAGCAAGTTCTAATATAGAAGCATCAGTTGCGCTTGCATATCCAATATTGCCTACATGAACAGCATCCAAACCCGCCTGGCATAAAAGTTCAGCGGCATTTCGAGGTAGTCCTTGGTCAAGCAGCGGTTTCATTTGGCCCCATAAAGCCGACAATACAGTCATCAAGAGCGGAAGCTGCGAATATAAGTGCCTGGCGAATATCCTCATCTTCAAGTTCTGGATATTCACGGCGAAGCTCAGCGCGGTCGGGATAAATAGCAGCTAACTCTACTATACGGCGGACAGTTATCCGTAAGTTCCTTATGCACGGCTGGCCGTTCATTCTTGTCTGATCAATGGTTATTCGGTCCATTTTCATAGAGCGTGACTCCTAGGTGAGCGCTTAAGTTGAGTACAAGACTCATATCTACATAATAGCTGAAAAAAGATTGTCAATCCAGTCGTGGCGTGGCAATTCTTGCTAAGGTGTAAACGTCATTGATGGTGCCTTTAGCATTATGAAATAACTTTTACTTTCTCACTCACAGCATGGAAAAATTGCTTTGACCAAATCGTAATTTTTTGAGGATCTCGTAGAAATGGGACAATATCTTGTTTTGCCAGTTCGACATTAAGATTTTCAATTTTATCCCTCAATATTTTTTGAAAAAGCGCAATATCTAGTGTCGTCGATTCCGAAAGATGACCCGTTTGGTGCATTCTTGCTTCGAGGTGTTTTTGATGTACAGGTATGCCTCTCGAAACAAACCAAACAAAATCATACCAGTCACGGCCTTTAATACGTCCCTTCCAGTTACGACATAACAAAGCATGCATTTTACCTGCAAAAAGTTCGGGTTCTGTAAATGTGCTGACATAGAACGGAGTAGGTAGCAAAAGATAATGTGAGGCTGTTCCAAAGTGAATTGGAGGATCTCTATCTATCTCAATTTTTACTTGAAGTTTTTCTTCAGGGTGAATCCCTTTTATAATAGTTTTTGGAATACCTATATTCACAAGATGTTTGAGAGTATGTGTCTTAAGAAACGCAGAATAAACCGCTGACTCATTTGTCTTAATTTTTTCTTGAATTGTCACATCAAATCCAAAACTGGCAAGTTCGGTGATTACCGCCTGCTCATAGTGATGTAATGAGAAACTGCTGTCCCTTTTTAGGAGAGAAAAATCTAAATCTTCACTAAAACGATCTAGAGAGTAAAGTATTCTAAGCGCTGTACCTCCATAAAAAGCAGCCTTTTCAAAAAATTTTGCTCGCCAAAGCCCCAGCAATACAATTTCCTGAATAATTTCTTTTAGTGCGTTTCTTCCATCTTCCTGTGTCTTACATGCATAGCGCTTAAACATCTCTGCAACAGCTTCTCTCATTTTTTTCCTCCTACTATATCGTAAAGCCACGTAACTCTTGCATTTTGATAGCTGGCTGCAATGATTTTAAGATGAGGCAGATGTAATTTGTACAACTTCTCTTCATCTACCCTAAGATTTTCGAGAAGATGCTCCAAAAGCTCCTCGCGCGAAGCAATGGATTTATGGCTTGCAAGAAGGTCAGCCAGTGCCTTTTCAGGAGATGCAATAAGACAAAAATGTGCTTCATCAATCTCTTTTAGGCATATTCCAGGAGTATATTTGGCCAAACTGAGGTGAGTATATGAGAAGTTGCCAACAGGAGTTGAAAATATTTTCGTTTTTTGAGTAGTCATAGAGGTGATAAGCTCTACTCTTTCCGGAATGAGGTTATAAAATGAAAGAGCATATTCTTTAGAGATGTACGAAGGGCCGTAAATGAGATTAGCTAAACTAGAAAGGCATATTGGTCCTCGACGATACCTTTCTCCAAACACATAAAGGCCCTTTTTAACACGAGTAATTGCACCTGATTTTAACCACTTGGTCACTCTATCACGAGGCTTGGAATACCCCTGTAAGCAGCGCATTAACAGAGGGTAATCAAATTCCTCTGCTACCACCATTGCTCTCAAATCTTCTATCATTAATAGCCTCCAGTATGTCCATGATTATTGGACATACTGGCATTTATGTCAATGAGTGTATTCATTTTTCTTGTAGCGAAAAAGTTGCCCCGTCCATAGAATTCGAACGCTAATCGTTGATGATCCTGTGATCCTGCAGCAAAAGAGGTGTCTATGTTTCGAAAGCTCTTCCCGC
>JAFEGS010000631.1 GCA_018239705.1 Verrucomicrobiota bacterium
GAGCTGAAAGCCCATATAGAGGAGCAAAGAGAGAAAAATCAGCAGATCCGCCTAGAAATTGCCGAATATCCTGATTTAAACATCCGTCAGACTCGCATTATACATCACCTGCTTGCCCATCCACACGATATTTTGACGATCAAAATGCATCAAAACATCAACCACGTTGCCTACCAAACAGCAAGAACTGATTTACTGGAACTAGAAGCAAAAGGCTGGCTCACATCACGCAAAAAAGGCAAAACGTTTTATTTTCTGCCGCATGAGAATCTATGGGAGAGAGTCAGAAAATAGCATATTCATAAACAGAAGATACTACTTCTAAAATGAAAAATTAATTAACCTATTTTCGTGGATGTAAGGCACTGATCGTCATATCTCAAAGCGCTTTTGATATCATGAAGTTTAATATTTTTGGTGTTTCCGGAGAGTGCACACATGCCATTTTTTGCACTCGCTTCTTCAGGAAGGCTCTCTATACTTCTCTCAAAGGATTTAATTTGTGCCATTTGATCATCTGACAATGGTCCTTTGAGGGAAGCCAATACGTCTAGTTCATCGGCTGTTAACTCTTGATTGAGGGCCATTTTAGCATGAAACTTCGCAAGCCCCTCGATAATCTGTTTTACATTGAAAAGGGTCGGTTCTTTTTCCGATAGTATCGCAGCCCATCCAGTCTCAGCCTCTGGCTCCTTGAGCTTCTTTTTCTCTGAGGCAGCCAATTTATCATAATCCTCTCTTTTCTTCTTCCACTCTTGTGCCTTCGCCTTAAAGGCCGATAATTCCTCTTCAGGTACACCTAAGTTATTTGCAATATTATTTATAATTTCTTCTTTTGGCATTTTTAACTGTATCTCTTTATAGTCATTTTCTCTTAGATTTCCTTGAAAATTGCTTTTATGTTTGGCGTGAAAATTCTCGAATTTTTTATTGAGGGTCTCTGTAGTCTTTTCTGTAGTCAATCTCACAACATCTGAAATATCTTCTCTATATTCCTTTGAACGCAGTGTTCGTACATACTCATTTTTAAAAGATCCATCAGCCTTTTCAATAATAAAATTTCCAATTTCCTCTCTCAGCTTGTTACGATCTTCGTTTTTGTTTAAAATTTCTTTAAATTCATTGATAGTTATATAATCACCTATTCCATCAGAATAGGTAAATACTTCATCACCCTCTTCAATTTCAATGGCATCTATTTCTCTCTGATCATCTTTCCATTCCTCATGACCTATCCCAATGTCTTTTTTTGGTTGTTCGATAGTTCTGGTATCAAATGAGCCATCCTTTTTTCTAATCAGCAAGGTGCAATCAGAAGCACTTGCAGTCAGTAAGAACAGCTTTGGACCACTTTCAGTCTGTATTTTTACTATTTGCGTTAAGGCAAACGGCATTTGCCAGCCCTGGCCTAAATTGACTCTAAAAGCATCTGTTGTATCCTCTGTCGGCCTCTGTAGATCTTTTTTACTTTGCTGGGATATTCGTCCCTCTAAGCTATGGATTTGCGTTTGCATCCACGTTTTCCACTGATCAATGTCTTTACATTCAGAGCATGCTTGCAAATAGTTAGAAGAATAGTCTGCAAAAAATGGATCGAAGATAGCATCCATTGCCTCTCGCGTCTGCGGGTCATTATGGCCGGGACCATCAGCAATGAGACTCGAAGGTCCTTCTATAAAACTTTTGTCGCAATTGGCTTTTGGTCCTTTGTCTTTGGGGCTGCCAGCGTAGGTGCAGCCCACATCAGTTGTAGTCTCTTTAATAGGAGGAAGAGCGTCTAGTGTAGCTACTAATTTTTCAATTTTTGGGATTTCAGTAATGAGTCTATCAGCAAACTCAGGTGGCAGTTTGTTGAATTGTGCTCTAGCACTCTCCGGCAAATGCTGATTGATATAGAGTTGTTTCAGTCTCTCAACAGTTTTTCTTGCTTGAGCCTGCGATTCCGGCGTAGCCCCATTTTTTGCTTCGGAGGCAACATCTTTAATAATTTTGATTTGGGCTTCAGGAGATTTTTTTTCAAAAAACTTTCTTTCTGCTGTGTCGAACAATTCCGTAGCATCGGGTGATCGCGCTCGTAACGCTTCGCCCTCTATTCCTGCTTTTACCATAGCTTTTACAGCAATGTGTATGACTTTTATAACGCCTGTATTTACTTTTTTCTCATTTTCCTCTGCGATCTGTGTAAGAATTTCCTTTGCTGTAGTGCCTGTGGCATAATGTGCCTCTACACCTGCCCATTTAAAGCTTTCACGGAACATTTTTTGCAGCGTGTTATCAATTTTTATTTCTTTCACACCGCTTTTCTCTTCAATCCGAATGTGGCGACCCCATTTACTCACATCAATTTTGCTGAGATCATAGTTCTTCCCGGCGCTATCAGAAGGTTGCTGTTGAGTTTTGCTTACTGACACGGGTGCCTCCTTTTTTTTGCTGCTCCTTCTTTAGATTATATATAATAAAAAATTAAATCGATAGAAAAATAGGGTATTTGTGACTTGGTATGAAAAGCATCATGAAAAATGCAACCAAGCTTGCAAAATTTGGTCGAAATTTTGCGCGATGAGGGACAAATACCCAGGAAGAGATCTAGTTTCAGAGGAGCCGAAAGGCTATGGAATGTGGGGTTGAAAAAACGACAAACGACCAAAACGACAAAGGACACAAACGACGAAAAGGACGAAAACGACTTAAACGACAAACAACGACAGAAACGACACAAACGACAAGCCAGGGGTCCTTTTGGTCGTTTTGGTCCTTTTATGTCGTTGTAGTCGTTTTCGTCCTTTTCGTCGTTTGTGTCCTTTGTCGTTTTGGTCGTTTTGGTCTTTTTATGCCAAGACCTGCCTGATCGCCGCATAGAGCTCTTCTCTCTCTTGCATTGAAAGCGGTCTTGTATGGGGATCTCTCACGGCTTGAGCCTCTCTCTCATACTCTCTATCGTTCATCTCGATCCTGGTGATCGAGCGGAGCTGCAGCGAGGGTTTTGCTTCATCGACAGCAGTTCCAAAAGAGATGGCAGGGGGAATAAGGCCATCCTGTTTGTTATCTACGATAATCAGATGCCCTTTAAGCTTGGTAAGTACTGCTTCCGGATGGAGCCTCCAGCCATATTCATGGGCAATAGGGGCACATTTTGGTCCAAGAAGCGGTATATCTTTGGTAACGTGTGCTATGACAGCAGCGAGGCTTCTAAAGCCTGTTTCGCTGCCTACGTTGACGCTGATATTTTCATCTTCTAAAAGGCCCGCTATCTCTGCGGCAACGCCGGCGCCAAGCGATTTTCCATAGAGCAAGATCTTACGTGGGGAGACGCCTTGCAAGAGTATATTTCGTACTTGCATCGCTCCATCATCGATAAGGGCCTTGTCCGTGAGGGGAAATTGTGTATTTCCTCCTGTGCCTCTATAGTTGTAGCAGAAGATATCGACTCCGGTGTGCCGATGCACCTCGAGCAGCTCATAGACGCGCTGCTCCCAAAAGCCATTGTTCCCAAGAAAGTAGAAGAGGGTCTTTCTTTCGGGATTGACCTCTTTGCTATGGGCAAATGCGATTCCCTGAATAGTGCCCAGCTGGATAATATCGCAAGTTCCTGGCCATTTTTGATTCACCTCTGCAATGTCTACCTTTGCTAATCGCCGCATCATCTCAATCTGGCCGTTTGATAACGAGGCAAGAGAGGGGAGGACAAAGAGAGCAACTGTGCTGGAAGCAGCATCAGAGCACTCTGTTTCGATGCTCTTTTGTATGCGGGAGAGCGTCGCTTCGATGATAGTCGACTGTTCAGTTATTTTGGGCTCGACCTTCTCTTTCCAGCAGGTAAAGACGCTATCAATATTTTGTTTTAGATGACCCAGCTGCTGTTGTATACACGCTGTGATAGGATTGATGATTTTTTCAGGCTTCATAAAGTGGGAACAGGCGGCGTGAGCAAACTCACCAAAGGTTCCGATAATTGCCATGCATGGATCCATATTACACCTTATTTAGGGGTTTTAAGAGCGGCTGCCGTATCGGTGACAGGCGACCATCCCATACTTTGAATACGATTACTATTAAGGACCTGTCTTGGGACTACATCAAACTCCGTAGCATCAAAAATCAGCTCACCCTTGTGTCCGCTACCTTTGTAGAGAAAGTTTGCAATCTGATGCATACTTGTCTCTCGGCCGGTACCAATATTCATGATTTCGTACTCTACCTCATGTCTGAGCAGAAAGACCACGGCAGAGGCGAGGTCGCTGATGTGGAGAAGCTCATATTTTGCCTTTCCATCGTTGGAAATCAAGACAAATTCTCTGGTTATCTGCTTCGCCTGAGCGATACGGCCAAGAACTTCTGTTACCGGGTTGTGTAGCTTTTGCTCAAGTGGCGTTTTGGCATCAAACAGAAAGGGGTGGGGACAGGTGATAAAACGAGGCTCTTTTTGGTCATTATACTCGTGGCATAGCTGCAACGCTGCCAGTTTGGCAATTGCATAGGGATCTTTTTGCTCTTCAACTTTGAGGCTAGTAAGCTCATCTTCTTTGTGTGGCGATTTTTGCCCCACTGGATAGATAGCAAAAGAGGAGAGAAGGAGGCACTTTTTCACGCCCTGTCTGTATGCTTCGTGAAGCGTCTGCGTGTCGATAAGGAGCGTCCTCGACATGTCGGCCTCATCTGTGCCGTCGACAATCACATATTCCGGCTTTTCTCTTTCAAAGAGCGTCCTGATCTGTTTTGAGTCGTAGCAGGGCTCTGCAACGACGTTTGTGAAGCCCTCTGCCTGTAGCTTGTGGACGATGGCCTTGCGAGTTGTATCGCAAGGCATCACCACACACACTTTTGCATGTTCATCAATACCCGCACACAGCGTGCTGCAAGCGAGAAGACACAGGATGAATAAGGCCCTCATCTTATTGGCACGACTCACATGTAGGGTCGGCTAAAGAACAGGCCTTCACAGTAGGTTGCTGCATCTCCTGCGTCTTTCGCTTGATATCAAGACTTGCATCTTCGATATCGGTCACCGACTTGTTTTTGAGGTAGTAGGTTGTCTTTAGACCCATCTTCCACGATGTTAAGTACGTCTTTGAAATTTGCTTCTCATCGGGCTTATCCAGGAAGAGGTTCAATGACTGCGCCTGGTCGATCCACTTCTGGCGCACAGCCGCCTGTTTGAGGAGCCAATCAGGAGCTATTTTGAAAGCTGTCTTGAACTGGCACTTCACGTGGGCAGGGATGGAGGTCATCTCATCGAGCTCGCCTTTATGGTACTTCAGATCTTCCAGCATCTCTTTTGACCAGAGGCCAAGTCTCTTCAGGCACTGCACAAGCAGCGGCGTGATGCTCACAAACTCTCCGGAGAGGTTTGATTTGCTGTAGATGTGGCGATAGTCGGGCTCTATACAGGCTGAGTTTCCAAAAATGTTTGAGATTGTAGCTGTTGGGGCGATAGCAAGCACATTGGAGTTTCTCATCCCATGCTTCTTGATACGCGCTCTGAGCTCATCCCACGGCATGTGGCTGTTGCGATTGACATCGATGACCACGCCGCGCTCTTTTTCCAGTAGCTCCAGCGTGTCGAGCGGCATCAGGCCGCGATCCCACTTAGAGCCCTTGAATGAAGAGTAGGCGCCGCGCTCTTTTGCCAAGAGGCAGGAGGCGTTGTAGGCGTGCCAGGCGATAAATTCCATGATCTCGTCGGCAAAGGTAACAGCCTCTTCCGACTCAAAGGGCATCCCTCTCATGTGGAGGGCATCTTGCCATCCCATAAGCCCAAGACCGATGGGGCGGTGCCTCATGTTGGCTGTCTCTGCCGGTATTGTGGGATAGAAGTTAATATCTATCACGTTGTCGAGCATGCGGACAGCGACCTGGATTGTCCGAGCAAGATCGTCCTTATCAACGGTGCCATCTGCCCTGATAAAGGCTGCAAGGTTGAGAGAGCCGAGGTTGCAGACAAAATGCTCCTCGTCTGAGTCATTGAGGATAATTTCGGTGCAGAGGTTTGAATTGTGCACCACGCCGCAATGATCCTGTGGAGAGCGGATGTTCGAAGGGTCTTTGAAGGTGATCCAGGGGTGGCCGGTCTCAAAGAGGGCGCTGATCATCTTCTTCCAAAGGACCGGCGCTCGCACCTTTTTACTCCAGATTTTACCCTCTTCTGCCATCTGTTCGTAGCGCTCATAGGCGGCCTGGAACTTCTGTCCATAGAGCTCATGAAGGTCGGGGACTTCGCTCGCGCGAAAGAGCGTCCAGTCCTGCCCTCTGATAGCGCGCATGATGAAGAGGTCGGGGATCCAGTTTGCCGTGTGCATGTCGTGGGTACGACGGCGGTCATCGCCCGTGTTCTTCCTCAGCTCTAAAAATTCTTCTATATCATTGTGCCAGGTCTCGAGGTATGCGCAGACAACGCCGCGTCGCTTTCCGCCCTGGTTAACAGCAATGGCCGTATCGTTGAGGATCTTCAGGAAGGGGATGATGCCCTGGCTCTCTCCGTTGGTTCCCTTGATGTGGGAGCCCATGCCGCGCACGGAGGTAAAGTCAACGCCAAGCCCGCCTGCATACTTTGAGAGGAAGGCGCAGTTCATGAAGGTGCCAAAGATACCGCTTGGGTAGGAGCGGCCCTTGTCATCGAACTTTACAGAGCCAATCTCATCGCCTGTGGTAAGACCGTAGCAGGAGGAGAGCTGTGGCCTCACTGTGCCAGAGTTAAAGAGAGTAGGCGTACCTGAGCAGAACTTCTTACTTGTGTAGGTGCTGTAATAGGTTATCGCTGCCTCTTCTTTCTCCTTTTCATTGTAGGAGAGGCCCATAGCCACGCGCATCCAGAGAAACTGTGGAACTTCGATACGGCGCTTACTCTTCTTATCGAGGATGAGCACAGTTGGCTGAAGCGACTCTTCACGCTCGTGTAGAAGGTAGCGGTCGTAGAGCGTCATGATGCCTAAAAAGTCAAACTTCAGGTCTGCCATCGGGTTGATTTTCTGGCTGATGGCTTTGAGGTTAAACTTTTTGAGGTCAGTACTTAACAGACCAATGCTGATGCCGTGGTCGATGTACTTCTCAAAGCTCTCC
>JAFEGS010000632.1 GCA_018239705.1 Verrucomicrobiota bacterium
GTACCACTTACTTCTAATTAAGGATTTCACCAATGAGCGACATTAAAGATGCAGAAAAAGAGGAAAAAGAGTTCAAAATTGAAGAACTAGCCATCAACACGATTCGCACCCTCTCCATGGATGCGGTACAGCAGGCAAATTCGGGCCATCCCGGCACGCCTATGGCCTTAGCTCCTGTCGCCTACTGCATCTGGAATGACTTTTTACGCTTTGATCCCGAAGACCCTATTTGGCCAAACCGCGATCGCTTTGTGCTCTCTAACGGCCACGCCTCCATGCTGCTCTATTCACTGCTCCACCTCGCCGGCGTCAAGGCCGTCAATGCCAAATATGAGACACTTGGGACCTTAACGGTCACCTTGGATGATATTAAAAAATTTCGTCAACTGGACAGTAAATGCCCAGGACATCCTGAATACCGCTGGACATCAGGTATAGAGACCACCACCGGACCGCTTGGTCAGGGCGTAGCCGACAGCGTAGGCATGGCTATGGGTAGTAAGTGGATGGGGGCCAATTTCAACCGCGATGGCTTTGACATGATGGACTACAACGTCTACGTGCTGTGCGGTGATGGCGATATGATGGAGGGGGTCTCTGCTGAAGCTGCCTCACTTGCTGGCCACCTCAAGCTCTCAAACCTCTGCTGGATCTACGACAATAACCACATCACCATTGAAGGCGATACGAAACTGGCCTTTACTGAGGACATCGCTGCACGGTTTATGGGATATGGCTGGAATGTGCTGCGTGTAGGAGATGCCAACGACCTTCACCTCCTTCGACACGCCATTGAGACGTTCCACAAATGCACCGATAGACCGACCTTCATCATCGTCGATAGCCATATCGCATGGGGAGCACCTCATAAACAGGATACCGAAAGTGCTCATGGCGAGCCTCTCGGAGAAGAGGAGATCCGCTTAACCAAGCGCAACTACGGCTGGCCTGAAGATGCCAAGTTCTTAATCCCAAATGAGGTCTACACCCACTTTAAGGAGCGCATCGGCGCAAGAGGCAAAAAGCTCAGCAGCAGCTGGAAAGAGCTCTTCAAGCAGTATAAGGCCAAGTATCCGAAAGAGGCCGGTAATCTCTATGCCATGCAGCATCGAGAACTGCCTGAGGGATGGGATAAAGAGCTCACAGCGTTTCCTACAGACCCAAAAGGTGTTGCCACGAGAGACTCTTCCGGTAAAGTGCTCAATGCCCTTGCTAAAAATATTCCTTGGCTTATCGGAGGAGCAGCAGACCTTGCCCCCTCCACAAAGACCTTACTCACGTTTGATCAAACAAAAGCATTCGCCCCGGAAAGCTATGGAGGCCGCAATATTCACTTTGGCATACGCGAGCATGCTATGGGCTCTATCGTGAATGGACTCTCATTAGCCAAAATCAGACCCTACGGGTCTACTTTCTTGATCTTTAGCGACTACATGAAACCCCCAATCCGTCTTGCAGCTATTATGGAGCTGCCGGCGATCTTTATCTTTACGCACGACTCGATCGGCCTGGGAGAAGATGGCCCCACCCACCAGCCTATAGAGCAGCTTGCATCGCTTCGCGCAGTACCCGGCCTTGTCACCCTTCGACCGGCAGATGCCAATGAAGTGGTCGAAGCGTGGCGCTACATTATCCCACTGAGGCATGAGCCATGCGCCCTCATTTTAACGCGCCAAAAAGTGCCCACCATCGATCGTACAAAATATGGCGCAGCTTCCGGCCTTCACAAAGGAGCCTATATTCTAGCCGACGCACCAAACAAAAAGCTGCAGCTCATCCTGCTAGCCACTGGTAGCGAGGTCTCCCTCTGCCTTGAGGCGTATGAGCGGCTCGTTAAAGAGGGTGTACAATGTAGAGTGGTCAGCATGCCATCGTGGGAGATCTTTGAGAAACAGGATGAAGCCTATCGCAACATGGTGCTGCCAAAAGAGGTGAAGGCACGAATTTCTGTAGAACAGGCCTCAACCTTTGGCTGGGACCGCTACGTAGGTGCTGAAGGCGTGGCTATTGGCATGAAGACCTTTGGTGCCTCTGCACCACTGCAGGAGCTGCAGAAAAAGTTTGGCTTTACTGTCGACAACATTATCGACAATGCAAAGAAATTACTAAAATAGTAATGCCTTGCAAATAAGGCATTATAAACCCATACTATTGCTCAGTTTTTAGAATTGATTTCGTGCCCGATTTTCTCTCTATAAATTCGGGCACGGGCACGGGCACGGGCACGTTCACGATCAGTTTTTCAGGCTAAACGTGCTTACGTGCCGGAGACATGGTAATGATCATGTAGTCATCAGTTTTAGGTTCATTACTGGGGTAGGCAGGCTCGGCATCTGGTTCAGATTTGGTGTCGGACTGCTGCATGGTCGTTATCATCTGTTTCTTTGGCTGTCTCACATAGTACCTCTCTTCTGCTTGCGCACGCACATAGGTGACAAGCTTTGTATAGTTGGCAAGCCTTTTAGTGACCTGCTCAGCTGTTGGGAGAGGGTAGGAGCTACGTATCGCTGTAGTGAGCGTGATACACCAGTTGATGCTGTCAATGGTTGGTAATTGGCCACTACGAAATGGCGCATGGTTCACAAGCTTGTCAAAAGGCAGGTCAAAAAAGGGCTGAAAGGCAACGAGCTGGATCATCTCTTTCACCTTACCATCTCGAACATTGTCGAGAAACCCATCTGTGACGAGAAGGACATAGTCATCTTCTGATATCTCAGCGGTAGAGGCTATGATATTTTTTTTGCCCTCAATATGAGCATCTGAATAGATGCATCCCCCAGTGCTCGTTATATCGGGCTTTCCTTCTTTATCCAGCGATCGCGAAATGGTATTGAGCTGCGTCACTTCTTGTGTCTTGCTGTTAATGTGAAAAACTGCCCCATCACCTAGTGCTATGGCCTGGAGGCGATACATTCTTGCCCCAATCGGCACACATTCTGCAAAAAGAGCTGTTGAGGCGCCGTGAAGCGTACTGGGCAGCGCCTGCTGCAACTCAAGAGCACATTCCACAAATAGTGCCTGCGCCAGCTCCTTATTTGCTTCACTATTTTCAGTAAAGTCCATTGATTTTTCAGCAAAGGTGCGCAAAAAAAAGTCGCAAATCATGTGCGCCACAAAGGCACTAAAGAAGGTGTGTCCTCCAAGACCATCGGCAATAGCAGCTGCATGGCTTCCATCGGGCTTCGTTACTACACCGCCTCGATCCATATTTATCTCGTAGGGAAAGCCATGGTCATTGAGGTAATAGGAGGGAGGAACACTCGTTGCATGGTTATAGGAGTAGGATCCATCAGGCGAAGTAACTAATCCTTGGGAACCGAGCTCTTTTTGTTTCAAATTATCTGTATATAGTAGACCGGGAAGGTAGTCGAGCTTTTGTGTGTGTAACGAGGGCCTATCAATGGGACTCTTAGGTTCATTGTCGCGAGGCAATAGAACGGTATCGCATTCGTCTTCTTCTTTGCGATAGCAGCAGAGGCGGGTGAGATTGACCATAGATTGCCTTATCGTTTGCAAGTTTACTGAGAAAGGATACCATAAATCTCGATATCGTGCTAGGATGCAAGTACATTTAAACGACATAAAAGGACCAAAACGACAAACGACACAAAAGACGAAAAGGACGAAAACGACTTAAACGACATAAAACGACACAAAAGACGAAAATGACACTAACGACACAAAAGACAAAAAGGACGAAAACGACTGTCCTTTTCGTCGTTTTAGTCGTTGTTCGTCGTTTAAGTCGTTTTCGTCCTTTTCGTCTTTTGTGTCGTTTGTCGTTTTGGTCCTTTTATGTCGTTTTTTTCGACCTACAGCACCCAACAACTGAGGACGCTTTATGCCTATCCAAAGACTATGTGACTTCCTAGACCACTCCCCAACCGCATGGCATGCCTGTGCCCTCCTCAAAGAGCAGCTTCTTGGTGCCGGTTTTCAAGAGCTCGATGAAAAAGAGCGCTGGCACATTGCAGCCGGCAAGAGCTATTTTGTCATCCGCAACCAGGGCTCTCTTATTGCCTTTCACATGCCCCACAAGCCACCCGAAAGCGCAGCCGTTTTAGCTGCCCACACAGATAGCCCAGGGCTTAAGCTCAAGCCTCAAGGAGAATTTTCAGCTGAAGGCGCCTCCTTGCTTAACTTTGAGGTCTATGGCTCCCCCATTTTAGCCTCCTGGATTGGTCGAGACCTCACACTTTCCGGACGAGTCTTCTATCAAAATGGCTCTGGCGAAGTGCTGTCGCAGCTGGTCTCTCTTCCTGAGCTCTCGCTGATCATTCCCCACCTCGCCATTCATCTCGACGCCCGAGTTAATGAATCAGGGCTTCTTCTCAACAAACAAGAGCACATAACTGCCCTCGCAGCGACCTCTATCGAGGAAAAACAGCTCGACAGCTTGCTCGATAACTTGCTCAAAAGTAAACTGGGCGCAGATACCATTATCTACAAAGAGCTCTTTGCAACGCCGCAAGAGCAGGCTCGGCGCCTAGGACTCCAGCAGGAGCTTTTGGCCTCTGCCCGTCTCGATAACTTGGCACATGTAGTATCAGCGACAGAGGCCTTTCTTGCCCAAAAACCGCACACAGGCGGCCTCCTCAAGGCTGTGGTCTTCTGGAACCACGAAGAGGTAGGATCGACCACCTCAGAAGGCGCCGCGTCGAGCTTTTTCGAAGATGTCTTCCATCGCATCGCCCTAGCTTCCGGGCTCGAAACAGACGCCTACTACGCGCTTAAGGCGCGATCGATCTGCTTTTCGTGCGATGTGGCGCATGCTGTCCATCCAAACTATCCGGAAAAGCACGATCCTCGCCACAAACCTCACTTAGGCAAAGGGATTGCCCTCAAGACAAATGCACAGGAGCGCTATATCAGTAATAGCCCGCTTACTGCTCGTGTGATTGCGCAGTGGCAGCAAAGAAAACTGCCCTACCAGTTTTTTGTTTCGAGAAATGATATGCCCTGTGGGACCACAATTGGCCCAATCCATGCATCCCGAACAGGTCTACAGACAATTGACATGGGCATCCCTCTTTTAGGGATGCACGCAGCGAGAGAAGTAATCCATGTACAGGACTATCTCGACTCGATCAAGGCCCTTGAGGTCGTTTGGGAATAAATCCGGGCACTCGTGCCAAATCCGAGTGCCGCTATTCAGCAGCAATTTCTTCAGCCGAAGATCAGAAGAGTCAACCATGGGGATACCTCCAGTGTAAACTCTCATCTACCTATTCATATCTTTTAAAGCTACGTCAATCAAAATGTTAAGATCGCGTGGCATTCTGATATTTTCTGGGTTTACATGAAAAACTCTGCCATTGTGAATCAATAATTTTGTTGTACCGGTGGTGTTGATTGGCATAAGCTTTCTGCTTTGATGAGCCACCGGGTGATACTCGAAACTCTCATCGGTGTCTGTGTCTGTAACTACTATGGACATTGCAGGTATTTTAGCACTCATTAGATTTATCCTTTAATTTTTTTTCAACTTATTCTCAATAGACAACCATTTACAGTCAATGCAAATATAAATCATTATTTGACAATAAAATAATTAATTTGATAGTTTGCCAAATAGATGGATCAAATAGTATTTTTGATAATTTGGCCATTATAAAACTTGGAGGTTAGTATGGTTAAAGAAACTAAACACCATAAAGACGAAAGAAAAAAGCCGACAATGTCTCTTAAAGAGCGTCGTGCTAAAAAGCATGAGAAAAAACAGCAGAAGCTGCAAAAGCTCCACAATATCGAAGAACAACAAAATATTGCGTAACTTGGGGCGCTCCCGCGGTCATGTTCGGCCGCGGGAATTAATTCTCTTTGATTTCTTTTGCCTTATCGCTTAAGAGCGTGATAAGGGCGCCCGATAGGATAATGATGATACCGGAAAGCTTGTAGGCAGTCATCTCTTCATCGAGGAGCAGTATGCCGAAGATGACGACAAATACCGGCTCAAGAACTGTAAGCATGGAGGCTTTTTCAGAACTTATGTATGTAAAACATTGGAGTAAAAGCAGGATGGGTATTGCCGTGCAGATAAGCCCCATCGCAATGATATCAATCCAGCAAGAAAATGACTGCGGGAGAGCCAGGCTCGAATCAAAAAGAGCAAATAACAAGCTTGCCGTCATGCAGCCAAGAGAGACCATAAATGTCGATAGCATCGGCGGAACGCTTATCCTCTTAGATGCCGCGATGTAACAGCCATAAAGACCGGCACACAGCACACTAAGCGCAATCCCATACAGATCAAGAGAGATATTTTCAGGATTTACCAAAAAGGCAAGCCCAAAGGTCATCAACGCAAGGGCCAGATAGTATATTTTTCTAATTACTACTTTATAAAAAGCTGCATTGATCAGCATGACAAAAGCCGGGAAAGTAAAGAAGATCACCATCGCAAGGCCTGTACCGATGTAGAGACTTGCAATAAAGTAGAGCGTCGTAGAGGTCCCGTAAAAGAGCATCCCATACAAAAATGCCTGTATACTCTGCCTGTCTATTGGTACTAGTGTGCGGTATTTCGGGATCAGCACTACTGCCATAAAGAGCGATGATACAAAAAAACGCCAAAAGAGCATGGCAGAGACTGAACAGTCTGCCTTGATAATAGACATGCCAAAAAAGCCAACTAAGCCGTAGCAAAGCCCCGCAAGCATAGCTAAAAGGGCTCCTCGATGTTCCATGCCTACCCTAACAACTTTGCCGCTTTTTTAGCGCCATAGGTGAGGATAAAATCGGCGCCGGCGCGACGCATGCAGAGTAGTGTCTCGAGCAGCACCTGATCTTCCTTGATCCAGCCTCTCTCACCTGCAGCCTTGATCATGGCCCACTCCCCGCTCACCTGGTAGGCTCCGATTGGCAAACAGCTGATCTCTCGTGCTTTGGCAATGATGTCGAGGTTGGAAATGGCAGGCTTCACAAGCAGCATGTCTGCCCCCTCTTGCTCGTCTAGCTGGCACTCAAGAAGGGCCTCTCGGCTATTTGCAGGGTTGAGCTGATAGCTCTTTTTATCCCCAAACTTGGGAGCTGAGTCGAGCGCATCCCTAAATGGCCCATAAAAACTAGAGACATACTTTGCCGCATAAGACATGATGCCGACTTGCGTAAAGCCTTGACTATCAAGGACTTGACGAATAGCCGCAACACGGCCATCCATCATATCGCTTGGAGAGACAATATCACAGCCGGCCTCTGCCGCCCTCAGGCTCATCTCGCAAAGCACTTCGAGCGTAGAATCGTTCACGATGTAGCCATCTTCATCGACAAGACCGTCATGGCCGTGATCTGTAAATGGGTCGAGTGCGATATCGGCCATCACGCAGACTGCCGGGAAGTTCTTTTTCACGGCAGAGATAGCCTGCTGGAGAAGATTTCCGGGGCGTGTTGCTTCGGTGGCAGTGGCATCTTTTTTGTGCTCAGGCGTGTAGGAAAAGAGGTTGATAGCGCTCACACCTACCTGCACCAGCTCCTCAACTTCCTTGAGCAGGTGATCTATAGAGAGTCGAAAGACTTCAGGCATGCTGGTAACGGCGGTTTTCAGCTTTTCTCCTTCCTGCACAAAAAGAGGAGCCACGAGGCATGAGGGAAAAAGGTGTGTTTCCTGGACGAGGCTTCGGATGGCGTGGCTTTGCCTGTTTCGCCTTGGCCTGCGGGTAAGCGTCAGTAATGGGTTTGCCATGCTCGTACTCCTGTTGGTTGAGATAGCATCATAACATATATCCGAATAGAAAACAAAAAAACGACAAAGGACCAAAAGGACATAAAACGACCAAAACGACAAAGGACGAAAACGACACAAACGACGAAAACGACTTAAACGACAAACAACGACCAAAAGGACCTTAACGACATAAAAGGACCAAAACGACAAGCGCGGTGAGTCCTTTTGGTCGTTTGTTGTCGTTAAAGTCGTTTTGGTCCTTTTGGTCGTTGTTTGTCGTTTAAGTCGTTTTCGTCCTTTTCGTCTTTTGTGTCGTTTGTCGTTTTGGTCGTTTGTCGTTTGTCGTTTTACAATAATCGGCCACAGTGTATAGCAAACCATATGGAAGAATCACCTGAAAAAAAGACAGCACGCTACGTCGGCATTGGCTGCACGCTGCTCTACCTGGCGCTCTTTTTTCCCTCATTTTATGTGGGATTACTTGGCCCCAGCATGGGAAGCAATGGCCCTACCTCCGGAGGAGTTGCGTTAGCTTTTGTCTTCATGAGCATCTTCGTCCCCTTTTCGCTTATTGCAAGCATCATGCTGCTCTGGGCAATGTATGTGCAGCGATCCTTTCGGGCGATGTACTTCTGCTGCTTGCTGCCTGTTATCACCGCCCTGCTCATGCTTTTTCTCATTACTTTCCTGGTGTACGTATAGCAATTTTTATGCTATTCTATTACCCATGTCTCTTCTACCTAAAAATTCTCACGGATGTCCCTATCTTTTTCTAGCACCTATGGAAGGCATAGGCGACCGCTGCTTTCGCGTGGCCATGGCCTCTGTTGGCGGCTTCGATATGGCTGTGAGAGATTTTCTCCGCGTCCCATCAAATGCCCACGTCAAAAGTCTTGCCGTTGCCTATACAGCCGATGAAATAGCGCCTATCCCTCTCGTAGCCCAGCTTATGGGCTCTGATCCTGAGCTCATGGCTGCAATGGCCGTTGAGATGGAGCAAAGAGGAGCTCCTCGAATTGACATCAACTGCGGCTGTCCATCTAATACGGTTACCGGTAGAGGGGCAGGGTCCAGCTTGTTAAAAGAGCCAAACTTCCTACACCAGGTAGCTACTGCTGTTGTGCAGGCTGTATCAATCCCGGTATCCTTAAAGATGCGCTCCGGTTATGAAAATACTTCGCTATTTAAAGAAAACTTAGTAGCAGCACAAGAGAGCGGGGTCAGCTATATCACCTTGCACCCACGAACAAAAGTCGATGGCTACGGGCCTCCTGCGAGATGGGATCTCATTGCTGAAGCAAAATCAATCCTCAACATACCTCTTGTAGGCAATGGCGATATTGTACGCGTAGAGGACGCTGTAGAGATGCTACGAGTCACAAAATGTGATGCGTTGATGATTGGTCGAGGAAGTATCATCAACCCTTTTCTTTTCCAACAGATACGGGCCCATTTTGCAGGAGAGGCCTACACACCCCAGTGGAGCGATCTCATTCGCTATCTTCACATCTACTATGCTGAGATCCCTCTTGAGATGTCAATTAAGAGTAAAATAAATAAAATGAAGGCACTATTTGGCTTTCTTTTTA
>JAFEGS010000633.1 GCA_018239705.1 Verrucomicrobiota bacterium
TACGTTGACAAATTGTAACTATGGAGCTATAATTAGGGTAAGACAACCAAGGGATACCTATGGAATTAAGACTTAACCTAGACGCAAGGAAGCGCGTAACACTGGCAAAATTGTTACCTAACATCGATGTGCATACAGTGCGCGCTTATACACAAGGAAATAAGATAATCCTTGAGCCCTTAGCTGAAATTCCGGCTCATGAGCTATGGTTACACCAAAATCCAGAGGCATTAGCCTCCTTACAAAGAGGCATACAGCAAGCTAAAGAAGGTAAAATACGTAGTCGAGGATCTTTCGCAAAGAAAGGGAAAGATGGAGTTTGAACTATTTTTCTCTGAAGAAGCTGATGAGCAAATGGATGTCTTAGAAAAATCAAATGACAAGAAGGCAATCTGCAAAGCTATTAAAAAAACTTTGAGATTTATGGAAACTAATCTAAAGCACCCTTCATTGAATACGCATCCATATGATAGTGTGAAAGGGCCAAATAACGAAAAAATATTCGAGTCTTATGCTCAAAATAATACTCCAGGAGCATATCGAGTGTTTTGGTATTACGGCCCTAAACAAGGTCAAATAACTATATTTACCATAATCCCGCATCCAGATTAAATGATTTTTCCGAGGAGATGGACGTGGAATCAGCTAGAGACATGAAGCGGCATCCTCTGCACCACGCTAGAATCGGAGTGGAGTTAGGGTGGGCTATTTCTTTACAAAAATATACGCAATTAACCTGAAGAGTTGGTCGTGCCCGTGTGCGTGGATGTTACTTAATGAGTTCCTGAGCCTTCTTAAGCGCTTCTTCTGGGTCAACAACAATATCTGGGGCTATTCCCTTCGCCTCCCAGTTGGGCTCCCCACTCTCCAAGACATAATCTCCAAACGAAATTCCTAAATAGAAATCGGGACCAGCCTCAAAAAGTTTGGAAACATGTGCACCACCACCAGTCTGCGCACCAATCACAACAGCTTGTCTATGTTCTTTAAGATGGTAAATAAGGGATTCTGCTGCAGATAAGGTCACTTCACTTGTCAAAATATAAATAGGCTGGGTCAACATCCTTTTTTCTAAGGGGAGCTCTTCTCGTGAACGTGTTTTTATCGGATCAGTAGGGAAGGAGCGCTTTTCCTCCGGAAGAAGTTCATCTCGGTACTCGTAACGTCCAAGCATCTGATCGGGCTGCACAAAATAACTAGCAATATGCGCCATCATGTAGGGATTACCCCCTCGGTTTTCCCTAAGATCGATAATAATAGCCTTTGGATTGGATTCCCTTAATTCGTTCAAAGCCTGATCTACTTCTAAAAGAGCAAGTGGCTTACCATCGACAAGGTCTGTCGGTACATCAAATTTTGAAAGTTCAAAGCAGCCATTTTCCACGTCGACCTTTACTTTGGAAACACGAGCCTCTTGAGGCTTTTCTTGCTCAAGCACTTTGCGATCGACGATTTCTAAATGTGCATCTTGCCCGATTTCTCGCAAATTCAGACACATTTGATCAATAAATTCTTGTCTATCATATAATTTTTCAAATTGTCCTGAATCAATGAGAAGTTGTACTTTTTCAGCAATCATTTCTCCCTTTTCTCGATCTACATAATGCTTCTTAAAAAGTGTAGTAACTTGACTCATCACAGAGTTCAAATCAAAAGGCCTCACAGCATCTCGAATCATGCGAGCATATTCTTGATTTCCCTCCTTTTCGATCTGGTCAGCAATTTCAAAGAAGGCTTTCAATTGATTCAAGGGGGGCTCTGCCTGCTCCATTTTAGCCAAAATTGCTTCCTTATCCCCGGTTTTACATAGATCTATCAGGGCAAGGCTCAAGGCATTTTTCGCCTCTTTTAGAGCTACAGAATCCCCAAAAGTCCTCCTAAGGAGTATCGATGTGCCAACCTTATAGGTATCATGGGTCACGGAAGTTAGAGGAATTTGAGATTGATGAGAAATATGTGCTGCCAATTCCTCTTCAGAAGCAAAGGACTTGGCTTCCCCAAGCGATTTTAAAATTTGATTTAGCTTAGCCGGAATTTCACCATTTTCTTCATAAAAAAATTGACGCCCTCCAATCTCAATTTTTTTGACCTCATCCCCCTCTGCAAATTTCGCATCGTAAATGGACGCAGTATACGATTGACCGTTCTGTTGAAAATGAATATTTAACTTAGAAATATCGTTATCTTTTTTCCTGCACTCCAAGGGGCGTAGTCTATCACCTTCAGGGATAACCTCCGAAGAATCTTGAATTGTTTTTGAAATTTTTACAATAGTCAGGGGCTCTGTTTTATCCTCGGGAAAGCGGAATTTAATGTCTTTTCTTCCATTAGGAAGGCTGACAACCCAACAGTCTTCTTTGGGAAGATATAATGCGGGATACTGTTCTGTTTCTGTTGGATTTTCCTTTTCAGCAAAATAGAGATGGCCATCTCTTTCCTTAAAACTGTAAATGACTTCATCGGAAATATCTTCATAGACACCTGTAACCTTGTTGAGCATTTCTCTAGGAGGTTGTTCCAGGTTGTGACTGCCAGGAGAGGGGCTTACAAGGCAATAGGGGCTATACATCATCTTTCGTTCCCCCTCTTTTCCTTTTTCCTTAGTCACCATCATCCATTTTTCACCATTGGCATCTTTATAGCCTATTGCGTCTTTTCTATCGAAAGAGGGGGTTCTTTGCAGCTCATGCTTCATCCCATTGCGAGAGACCTGGATTTTGTCAGGATACGTAAAAGGATCTACATCAGTGACAACATATGCATCTCCCTTAAACACAAAAACGCTTTCTCCTTCTGGACAAAAAAAGTTTAGGTCATACGTCGTAGCTTTTTTTTCTTCTTCTATGGGAGTTCCGGCAAGTTTTTGTAACTCATAGGCAAAGGCTTGTTGGGCAGGTGCTGTCCCGAGGGCATGAGAATCACACATGGCAACAAGGGCTGGCTGTTCTTTTTTTAAAGGAAAAATGACTACAGCGGTCACATCATAAAATTTCCCATCAATGATCTCGCTATTCAATCCAAAGTGTTGAATAGAAGCTGCACTTGCTTTGCAGCCCAGGCCATCATGCTGAAAAAGATCTCGCGGCTCTAACATTACCTTTTGCCAGTTTTGGCCAAAATGTTCAGTTAAGCCATCTTCGCCCTGCTGCATCTTCTTTGCTACTTTCAACAGATCGGGTACAGAGGAGGTCATGTCCCCAGCAGCTGCACCAATCACGTCATTTGAAGGTCCCGGCTCTATTCGAGTATCGTCGGTTAACTCAAAAACTTCCTTGAAAATCTCTTCCTTCATGATCTTGGAAAAGGGGATGGGGGCTGGGCTTTCCTTCCATTTTGCGTATGCCGCTTCTATCATCCAGGCTGCAACAGCTAGTCCTGCATTGCTATAAGAGCCAATCCCATCACCAGGCCGATGGGTATGGACATATTTTTTGTTTCCATTGTCCACGGTGCCTTCATAAATAAAGCGTTCCTGCATTGTTGTAATACGACTTATTTCTGGTTCAGGCTTCTGTCTGTTATGATCATCCTGTTCCAGGCCGGCTGTGTGCGAAAGGAGCTGTTCCAGCGTCATCTCTGCAGCAAAATCGGGATTCTGAAAAACACTCTCCAAAATATTTCTATCAATTAGATCGCTGCATTTCGTGTCTAAAGAGATGACATTTTTATTAATAAGTTTAAGAGCTAAGAAGGTCGTAAACGTTTTTGTGACAGAACCCACGCGGTGAGCGCCATAATTTTCATCCTTGCCTAAATTCACTTCTAGGGTGCTTCCTTCGGGACCAGGAAGCAAAATGCCTATAGCTGCATGGTGTTCTTCGGGGTTTTCTGTGGCTAAGAGGTAGGCTTTTTTCGCGTTTTTAGTGTCTATTTCACTTGGGTGTGATGTAAAGGCGGTATTGTTTTGAACAGTCGATGAGTCGATAGGAATCATAACTTACCCTCATTTCTTTTGTTTAATTATATTTTAAATTAAAAAATGAATTTTAGAAAGGGAAAGGTGAGGCCGCATTGATATTTGTCAATTTTTAAAGATAAATCGTCATTTTTCCAGCTCTTGGCAATGGACTGGTGGAACCGGCTTGAGACTTAAAAGCGGCGCCATCCACTGCACCACGCTCGAGCTTGAGTGGAACTAGAGGCCGCGATAGCGGCCAAAGCGAGTAGCCACAGGCGTAAGCCTGAGGGGCCACGGGTGTGAACCTGTGGGGCCACCACAGGTGTGAGCTCAATGACGTCAGAAAAATGCATGACATTTCTCGTCGCGAATGCGACGTTAGCGAGTAGCCACAGGCGTAAGCCTGTGGTAGGGGGTGATTTTACATATTGAGCCGTGAAACGGCGACAGATAGTCAACCATAATGCTCAGTCTCGAACAGATACTGTCGATCAAATGCAATATTGTGTAGTTTGAGAAATGCAATATATTCATCCTCAAACGTCCTGGTTTGATGATGTTCATGCTGGTTTTGAATGTAATGGCGAACGGACTCTATTTGAGAATAGCTGACAGTAAATGCGCCATATCCCTTCTGCCATTCAAAACGACTGGTTACATCAGAGAGTTCATTACTCCATTTTGATGCATTTGCTTTGATTTCTCGAATGGAATCAGACACAGATTTCACCGGAGATAAACTTGCCAGTAGATGCACATGATCCTCAACACCTCCTACCTCAATTAGGAAGCCATTTTGTCCACGAATTATCCCTCCTATATATTCATAGAGGCGTCTGCAAAATGTATCGCGGATCAATGGTTTGCGATATTTGGTGCTAAATACGATGTGATAAACCAGTTTTGTAAATGTACTCATTTGGGACTATTGGCTGCTGTCGCCATTTCACGGCTCGATATTTAAAATCACCTCTACCACATGCTCACGCATGTGGCCCCACAGGTTTACACCTGTGGCTACTCGCTTCCGTCGCATTCGCGACTCTACGGTTGCTACCAAAAACAAGGAAAATAAAACCTTTTAGTGATTTTATTCCAGCTCAAAAGCTTACTGAAGAGAGAGCTCTCAAAGAGGAGTGGGGTTGTTGATCTCGTTTTTCCAAAAATCAATGGCATTGATGAAGTCTTCAATTGCATCGAGAAATTCTCTGTAGGTCGCGGTTTCCGGATGGTAGCGCTGCAGGGTGATGTTATTGCCCGTCTCATCCAGGCCCAAAAAGGCGTGGCGCGTTGCCTGGCCAAAGAGGTTGCCGCGAAGCATCTGCGTGAAGAACTGCTCTCTCTTTTCGGTCGGAGGTGAGCCAATGGTGGCTGAGAGCCCAAAGCCGGGGGCTTGGTCGATAATGGAAATCTGGATGTCATCGAGCATCAGCCCAAAGCTTGCTTGCCCTTCGTGGCCAAGCGGCTCTTTCAGGTCGAGCTCTTTTTGCAATTTGACTATGTATTCGTAGAGCATGTGAGGATCTCCTTACCAAGTGCTTGAAAATAGGTAAGGGCCTCTCTTTTTGAGAGGCCCTTACCTTCCCTGAGTACTATTGCATTATACCTGTGAGTACATCGACTGGGCAATCGTTTGTGCAAAACTCTTAAATAGATCAGCAATATCTTGCATACCCTTGCTCGCTGCTTGCTGGTCTTGTTGGCCAGTGCTTATGGTATTTTGAATAAGTGACATTAACTGAGTAAGCATATCTTTCATAGCTTGGGCCATTGCTCCTGCCAGTACAGCCGGAATTTTTCCCATGGTTGTACCTGCTTCCACCATCTTTGACACTATTTGTCCAAAAGCGTTGAAGATGGTACCCCAGAGTTGCGCATTCTGGGCTTTGCTTTGAGCCTCAGCCGATGCTTTATTCCCCTTTTCTGCGATCTTTGTATCTTGAGCCTTTTTGCTATCAGGTACTCCGCTTTCCTTCAACTCATTGAAGCTGTTATAGTCCTCTTCCGACATTTTTGTTTGCTTTCGATCTTGTAGAGTTTTGAGGTAATCTTTTTGATGTTGATTCAGTGGTTTTGCGTTTTGTATAGCTGGGTCCATGCTTTGGACATTTTCTTTATCAGTTAGCTGCTCACCATTGAGATTTTTCCTTTGTATCTCAGCTATTATGTCCGAATTTTTTTGCTGTGTGTCAAGCTTTGTGAGGTTTTTTTCATCCGATTCTGTGAAGAAATCTGCAGCTTTCGCCTTTTTCTCGCTCAGTTTTTCGAATGTCTTTTGCTCTTCTGGAGTGAGTGTCTTTCCCTCTTTTTGTTTAGTTTGAAGTGTAGTGAATGTGTCATCTTCCTCCAATGTGAGTGGCATATCTTTGCCTTCATTCTTCGTTTTCAGCTCATTATACTTAGAAACGTTTGAACTAAAATTATTATAATCTGCTTCAGCTGGTGTTTTCTCTTTGCCTAACATTTCGTCAAACATGCCTGACTCATGCATTTGAATGCCTGCTCCTACCAGTTGTATACCAGCGCCGGCTATAGCGCCCATGTCATTGACTACGTCCATCTGAAGTTGTGCCACTTGAGCGTCTCCGCTCTCGATGTCATAGCCGTAGATCTCTTTTGCCATGGACAGCGTCAATGCCATCATCGCTTGCTGCAGCTTTGAGCTTTGCATTGTGATTTTATTATAGAGCTGGGAGAGACCACTCAATACCGGTGCTAGCAGAGCCATGATGCTGGGTTGCATGTAGGGGTTGCCTTTAATTTTCTGAAGCACTCCACCACCACCTCCTCCTTTGACTGCAGAAAGGATTAAGCTAGTCAGCGGTTTGACAGTGTCTGTTCCCGAAGTCGCCAAAGTTCCCGAAGTACCTGAAGTACCCGAAGTTGAGCCGGGCTCATCCGTTTCGCTCGTAGACGTAGTGGAATTAGGGTTGTCCGGATCTTGTGGATTGTGTGTCAGCGAGGATTGTGATATGACGTGTACATAAGCCTGAAGGGACGCTGGGCTTCCTGGGACTAGTAGTGGCGTAGAAGCAGAGTTGAGTGCATTTTGCATATTGGTATTGGCGGTTGCATTTTGGTCGGCTCCTGTTCCCAACGTGTCCTGCGCTCCCTTCTGCATGGCTCCCTGCATAGCAGTAGTCGGTGTATTATAATCCGAGCCTAAATA
>JAFEGS010000634.1 GCA_018239705.1 Verrucomicrobiota bacterium
GACATTGATGATTGCATCTTTATAGGGAAATTGCATGGCTGAAGCGGTGATCGAAATCCCCCGCTCTTGCTCCATAGCCATCCAGTCAGACGCAGCGGCCTTACGCCCCTTCCTGCCACGCACCATACCGGCTGTATGGACCATGCCTGAATAGAGCAGTAGTTTTTCTGTAAGTGTTGTTTTACCCGCATCGGGGTGGCTGATAATGGCAAATGTGCGCCGTTTGGCGATCGCTTCTGTGAGCTCTTCCTGCTGTGTTCCCATAACTCCTTAAACCTTGATATCGGAGAGTATACCCTGTTTGTCCCAGCTTTTGCAACAGCGATCTAATTCTTCCTGTGAAAGCTGCTGCTGTTGTATAATTTATCCAGCAAGGAGCGTATCAAATGATAGTAAACGATAGATCAATTCAAGTACTAGAACACAATTGGAAGTCGTTGGACCATGGAGTCAAAATGACTTTGTAATTTTTTCATGATTTCACGTTGCACTGGATGTCCTCTTAAGAAATCGATTCTAGTCTGCACGATCTTTTCACAAACAGGAAAGAGAAGTCAATCTGAAAAATGATCTGAGGTAATTAAAATTTTAACAATGCAGGGAACGCAGAGAGAACTTAATAGCATTTAATTACAGTATTAAATATAATTGTCTTTGTAATTTTATTTAAATTTGTAGTTTATGATTCCATCTATTTCTAGTTCAATAATCGCTTTAGAAGGCAAGGGAATTGCCAATTCAGGCAACTCCTGCTATATGGCAGCAACAATCCAGGGCCTCCTTCAAGTATCCGAGATTAACAAAAAAATTTGTGAAGCAGATGTTCAGGCCTTGGGAGATCTGGCACCCTTTCAGTTTTTAAAACTCACATTGTCGCCTCTCTTTGGTACTATGGAGCCTAAGAGAGCACTTACTACCTCTGAAACAGAAGAGATACGCACCTTTTTTCGAAATAATGGATGGCAACCTAAGAACCCCTACAACCAAATAGAAGATCCTGCCAATTTTTTGCGATTTTTCCTCTCTCTTTCACAGCAGCCAACATTTGCAGTCTCTCCACGCCTGCATAAAAAGGCTCTGAATCACGACTATCTCCTCTCCATTCCTGCAAGAACCCTCAATCATCCCACTTCTCTTCAAGATCTTGTAACAACCTACAGGTTATCTCCTGAAACGATTCCAGAGCTTCTTCCTGTTGTTATTGATGGACGAACGATGGAAGGTATGAGCAAAAATAGAGAGAAAATTTTTCCATCCCAGCAGCTGACAATGTCTCTACAAGGGGATAAAGAAGAGCATGTGCTCTACGATTTGTCAGCGGTTATTGTCTATCTGGGTGGAGAGCGTACCGGCGGTCATTATCTTACCTATGTGCCTGAAGAGGACGCTTGGGTCGAGTATAATGATAGCTCTGTCACCAGGTATGTACAGAGTAAATCGGTCGAAGAAACAATAGAAGAGCACAGCTATATTTATTTCTACTCACGTGTATAAGATCTTCTAGGTTGCAGAAATTTCTGGGAGTTGTCATACATGAGGACCTATATTTAAGGAGGTCCTATGACAGCAGGAACAAGATTACCGGTTGATTTAGAGAGTGTTACCTATTCACAAGAGCGGCTCAATGAGTATTTCGCAGAGCAATCTGGTGGAAAGAGGCTAGTTATTGTCCAGAGGCATGGCAAAGAATGGTTAGAGCTGAAAAATGCAAAAGATTTGTCGGTCTGGGAGACGATCCTCGCCTTTTTTGGATGCGGCGCTGCAAGTTTTCGCAGTGTCTGTCAGTTTTGCGCCGATCGCTCTCTTGCGCACAAAAATTTTAAATTGATGATCCAGACCTACAATGCACAGCATGCAAGCTTCAAGCAGGTAAGCGATGTTGTCAGAGATGTGATCAAGAAGGATCGTAAGAGTCTTTTTGAAAGGGCTTTTGAGCAGCGCAACATGGAAGTGCTCCAGGCGTACAGACATGCACCCTGGGAGGATGTCAAAAGCCTTTTTATAAATGAGGATAATAGTCCTTCAAGCATACTTTTAGAGTACACGAAGGCATCAAAAATGGAAGATGACCTGCTTGAGCTACTTTTAGAGCTTGTAGATAGACTACCTGAAAGTCAGCGAAATATGGTCCACCAAAAAGCCGATAACGAGGGAAGAACAGCTGCTATTATTCTCCTGACGAAGGCTTCAACATTAACGCCAAAGACGCTCAATCTCCTGCGTACGCAAGTAAACAGCCAAGATAGCGATGGGATGACGCCGCTACTACTGCTTCTTCGCCGTCCAATTGACGCATTAAATGATATTACTGCGGTTCTGAACCTTTCTCCTAACTTACTGATGAAAGACTATAACGGCCAAGGCCTTTTTCATTATGTTTGCAGACAAAGTGGCTCATACGACGCCTCCGTAAGCTTAATTATTGATACGGTCAAAAAATGCCCTCCAGATGCAAAGGAAAAGCTACTTCGCGATTTCTTTGCGCATAAAAATGAGCACGGACGAAGTCCATTACTGCAATGCATTCATGATAAAAATACAACAAGGGCCAGGATAATGCAGCGATTACGGCATGAATTTGACTGGAAGGAAGATGTCGATAGCGACGAAGATGTGGACGCTGCCGTGAGTCTAACAGACTCTAAGCATATCTGGGATATTACTTTGGGTAAGAAGAAAGGCGATGCGTAAACCCGTTCGGGCACGGGCCCGGGTTCGGGCCCGGGCACGATGAGTTTCTTATCTTTTTGGGATAAGAGACACTTCAAAAATATACTGCGAAGCCGAAGAATCTGAGGCTACGTTTGTATTAGGCAGTGTACTCTGTATACCGCCTACGATATGGCCTATGACCGTTTTTTCCTTTATGCGGTCAAGCTTCAGTATGTCGTGCTCATAAGACTCTACATCATCTGAGCGCATAAAGGCAGCTCCTGCCCCAAACAGCAAGGTATTACCAAGATTTGAGCCAGGAGACAAGATGGTAGGATACTCATTTGCCATCAAAAACTGCGCATCTTGGTTGTCATTATTACGACGAATAGTTGTTATCTGATTGATGAAGGGGAACTCTTCATCTGTTTCAAACTCGCCATCGTCGAAAAACCCAAAGCTGATGCCTCCGGCAAGAATAGTGTACATCTCTCTTGTCTCTTTGGAATAAAGCCCAATTGCAGCGCACACATACTGGTTCATCGCCTGTTTAAAGGTCTCCGGATTATCGGGGTTGTCCATATGTGGATGCCCAGTGCCGCTGATCGTAACCGGTACAGTCCAGACGCCTGTAGTAGGCGTGAAAACACCAGCATAAGCGACAAAATCGTTATGGTATTTTCCCCTGTGTCGATGGATCACAGGAACGACGTTTAAATCGCGCCTGCGATAGTTTGGATCCTGCTCTGCAGGCTTTGAAGGGAGCACTTTAACACCCAGCTTTTTGCCATCATCCTTAATGTAAAAACGACGCACCTGCTCTGTATAGTCTCCATCGCCGCCATGCAGGTAGTATCCTTCAAAATCTTGGCCAAAAATAAGGAGCGTAGGCTCGCCGGAAGACCTATTCATGTAGCCTCCGGTCACTTTAAATACTGGATTGTGCAGCTGGCGAATGTGGTCTACTGCCCGGCCCGGCTTATTTGGATTCATTACCCAATGCATCAGCCCGGGGACATCTACCGCCGTTAAAATATCAAAGGTTGTATAGTTACCTGTACTTGTCTCTATCCCATATCCACCGGTAATGTAGAGCCTCTTTTTCCACTGATAGCCTTGCGCGCTTGTCACCGACAAAGAGTCAATCTGCTCTTGGCTAAGCCCTGAGTTTGGATCGTCGAGAGCCCTTGTAAAGACCTGTTTGGTTTTAGGGTCAACAACGTAGATTAAAAGGTTTTGAGACGACGGAGGAAAGTTATTCTGGTCGCTCTCAAAGGTGTGCATACCATTGGTCCTGCCTGTCATAAAGAGCCATTTTCCATCGTGGGCAGCCTCTACAAAAGAGTGTATCCCATTGGGAAGGGTAAAATCAGCCACCTTAATCTCAATAGAAAAAGGAAGCTCATCAGGCGGAAGGACCGGGCTCAACGTGTCTGTTTGATTTTCTCCATACATGCTTGCACAATACCCTAAAACGGTAAGTGCTACTGTTGCAAATAGTTTGTTCATACTTGATTTTACCTCATTTCTTCTGGCATTAAAAATTCTGCTACAAATAGCTGGCAACTCTGGTCTACACTTCGCTTTGAAGTCCATACCATCTTTGTCCCATCGTAGCTAAAAGAAGGAAGTCCATCAAAGCTCGCATTGTGTGTGAGCCTGAATGAATCTCCTGTTACAATATTTAACAAATAAATTTCATAGTGCGCATGGCCATGAAGAGAGGTGGTAAAGGCCACCACCTTGCCATTGGGGTGCCAGTAAGGCGCCCAGTTTACAGCACCATTGCTTGTGAGCTGTCTCTCATTTGTGCCATCTGCATCTATGACGTAGAGCTGCAGGTAGTGCTGCTTTTCTCGATCTGCTCTAAAGATAATCTGCTCCCCATCCGGTGAAAAAAAGGAGCCGCCATTATAGCAGTCTGTGGTGTGTGTCACCTGCTGCACGTTGGAACCGTCTGCCTGCATGGTATAGAGGTTCATGCTGCCGCTTCGATTGCTTGCAAAGACAATCTGTGAGCCATCCGGAGAGTAGCCGCATTCCGCGTTATAGGCAGCCCCTTGCGTTAAGGGAGTAAGCTCAGAGCCATCGGGATTGGCTTCATAGATATTCATATAGGGTGTAAACGCCCATGAGTAGCTACCGCCCGATCTTTTGTAGCCGGGCACCTGGTGGGTAAAGTCCGGGTTAGCAAGCTCAGGGTCGGAATGGCTCGAGGCAAAGATAATTTTCTTGCCATCTGGCCTGAAGTAGCCGCAGCTGCAGGCACCAAGGCCTGTACTTACCATGTGAGGGATTCTGGTCTCGAGATCCATTACATACATCTGGTAATGCTCTTGCCCATGCGGCACAGCCTGAAAAATAAGGCTATTGCCATCGGGTGAAAAATAGGCCTCTCCTGCCTTTTCAAAACCCATTTCAGGAAAGGTTACCTGCTGGACGCTGGGTAATGCCAGGCGTTCGAGGCTTGTATCAAAGACTTCCTCAGCATAGAGGCTTGAGCTGACAAGAAGAGCAAGTGCGTAGGTTATACATAATTGCCGAAGTTTCAATGTAAAATTCTCCTTTAAAAGTTGTTTTGTAGTGGCCGCACTATGCAAGCACAAACTTTTATTTGTAAACGAGAAAAACGACACAAAGGACAAACGACACAAAAGACGAAAACGACTTAAACGACATAAAAGGACCAAAAGGACACAAAGGACAAGGCCTTAAGTCCTTTTCGTCGTTTGTGTCGTTGTTTGTCGTTTAAGTCCTTTTCGTCGTTTTCGTCTTTTGTGTCGTTTGTCGTTTTGGTCGTTTTATGTCGTTTTCGTCATTTTAAAATTTTTTGTACTATTTTTCTTGCAATCTACTGCGAATTGTTGTAGAATTTATCTAAAATATCATTAAAATATGGTATCTCGACGTACAAAAATTGGTGATACATGAAACTTTGGACAAAAATTCTCATTTCGATCGCATGCGGCATACTCTGTGGCTTTGTCCTAGGCCCGCAAGTAGAGTATATAAAATTTATTGGAACGATCTTTGTCAATATGCTCAATATGCTGATCGTTCCCCTTATGTTTGCTTCGATGGTCTCAGGTATTGCAAGCATTCCCGATAAGAACAAGCTAGGAAGAGTTGGCGGACGTGCCATCGTGATGTATGTCGTCACCACATTCATGGCTATTGCCGGCGGTATTGTCTTATCGCACTGGCTGCAGCTCGGTACAGAGATGCATCTTACGCAGGCAACTACCCTCGCAGCAAAACCGCTCCCCTCGCCTACTGAGCTTTTGACCATGATCGTCCCCAAAAATCCCGTAAGCGCCTTTGCTGAAGGCAACGTGCTGCAGATCATCGTCTTTGCCCTCTTCTTTGGTATTTCGCTAAACCTTGTTGGCCAAAAGGCAAAGATTATTCAAGATGGTCTCGAAGCCATCTCTTCCGTCATGTTCCGCATGACAGCTATTGTGATGTCCTTTTCGCCGATCGGCGTTTTTGCCTTAATGGCCTGGGCGACCGGCTCATTTGGTCTCGACGTGCTTTTGCCAGTGCTCAAATTTTTGCTTAGCTACTGGGTAGCGTGCGCGCTTTTTGCCACCATCATCTTTACCTGCATTTTGCGCCTTCTTACAGGGCTAAGAAGCTGGCCCTTCTTTAAAAACATGGCCTCCGTTATAGCCACTGCTGCCTCCACCTGCAGTAGCTCTGCCTCTCTACCCATCACCTTGCAGACGGCCGAACAAAAACTGGGCATTTCGAAAGGCCTTGCCAGTTTTATCTTGCCGCTTGGCTGCTCACTTAACATGAATGGCTCTGCCCTCTTCCAGGCAATGAGTGCCATCTTTATCGCGCAGGCCTATGGCATTGAGCTGCAGGTTGAACATATTATAGTGCTTATCATGACCATCTTCATGGCTACTATCGGCACCGCAAATATCCCCGGCGGCGGGCTGATCATGCTCTCGCTGGTCTTTACCTCTATTGGCATACCACTAGAGGGTGTTGCCATACTGGCAGGCATCGACCGATTAAGAGACATGGCCACCACCGTCCTTAACATCACAGGCGATACTGTCTGCGCTGTATATGTTGCAAAGCGAGAAAATGAACTCGACGAGAGCATCTACTACAGAGAACTATCCATTACTGAACCAGCGGTATAAAACCCATGACAAAACCAAGCTACCAGCTCACCGACCACCCGGTCGGTAGCTTACGGGAAATCTGGACCCTTACCTTCCCACTCATGCTGACGCTACTATCCGGTAGCCTTATGCTCTTTGTCGACAGGATCTACCTCGCAAGATATAGCCTCGATGCAATGAACGCCCTCGCTGTCGCTGCAATGAGTAACTTCATCGTGCTCATCATACCATTTGCTATCTCTGAAATGACAGAGGGCTTTGTCGGCAGGCTCCATGGCGAAGGGCAGCTGCAAAAACTGGGAAGCCAGGCGTGGCAGCTCCTCTGGTTCTCCCTCTTCTGCCTTCCAATTTTTATCCTAACAAGCCAAACAGTCGTGCCTGCCTACTTTGGCGCGGGCTCTTTAGAGGCGCAATACAGCGCCACCTTTTTGAACTTTGGATCGTGCTCGCTCGCCTCAATTGCCCTTATGGGATTCTTTATTGCCATAGGAAAGACCAGGCTGATCACCTTCACTACCATCTTGGCAAACTGTGTCAATATCATCTTAGCGCCCATATTGATTTTTGGCACCCCCTTCACTCCCTCGCTTGGCATACAGGGTGCAGCTCTTGCTACGGGGCTCTCGCTTGGTTTTCAGGCGCTTTTGCTCCTCTCTGTCTTCTTGAGAAAGCGCTATCGCGACACCTATGGCACGCATCTCTTTTCGCTTGATAAGCAGCGCCTTGTAGAGATGATCCGAGTCGGCTTTCCTTCAGGCGTGAGCAGGCTGATAGAAATAATCGCTCACTGCGTCTTTTTTTCTATTATGCGGATGGCAGGAAAAGAGGCACTGACCTGTGTCACGACGGTGCAAAGCTTTTATATACTTACCATGTTCAGTATTGAAGCACTTTCCAAAAGTGTGACGGCAATCCTCTCTAACCTCATTGGCGCTAATGCTGGATCGCTCATTCAAAAGGCACTTGGGGCGGGCTTCAGGCTCCACCTCATCTTCAGTGTGATTGTAACGGCCGTCGCCTGTCTAAGCATTAATTTTGCCCTTGATCACCTGCTGGCTGAGGAAGATCTGCTCCTTCTTCAAAATAGCAATTTCTTGACGTCGCTGAACATAGCAACGCTCTGGATGTGCCTCTTTTACCTCTTTGACGGTTTTGCCTGGATCATGGTGGGCTATTTGACAGCTATTAAAGACACCAAGTTTATTGCCTATGTGAGCGCCCTCACAAATTGGCTCTTCTACGTTGTCCCTCTCTATTTCCTGGTCAGCTATGCCGGTGCTGGTGGTGTGACGGGGTGGATAATGATTGCCTTTAACAGCATAGCGATGTTTGGCATCTATCTCTGGAGAGCTCGTAGACAGCTACTCCTGAGCCAGACCGCATAAACAGAACCTGCCTAAATTTTAGAACAACTCAACGGTAAAACGATATAACGATATGAACGATAGAAGTTGATCGTTCTTATCGTTGTATCGTTTTACCGTTAATTTTTTTCCCTACCATACTGAAAGATATAGTATTGCATTTAATTCAAAAATAATATATAATATTTTTAGTTAGTGTTAAATAATAATATGAGGCATAAGATGAATCCTTTAGAGAAAGGTGTACATTTCGGTGATCGTGTAGATGCGTATGTAGAGGGCCGCAAGGGCTATCCTAAAGAAATGTTTGATTTTTTAGCGGCGAAGGTCCCTGCTTGCAGCGAAAAATCAGCGCTGGATCTGGGCTGCGGTACAGGAGAGTTCTCGACCAAACCACTCATCGAACTATTTCATAGTGTCCACGCATGTGATGTAGATGAGAGGATGTTAGCGAAAGCATTAAAAAAACTAAATGGAGTACCGCTCGTTCGTAGTAGTGCAGAGGAGCTTCCCTATCGGGATGGCCAATTTGGAGTCATCACTATGTTTACATCCTTCCACTGGTTTTGTAATGACCAGGCAGTGTGTCAGATTTCTCGAACGCTAGAGGATAATGGTTATGTCTTCCTATCTGCAGGTGGAGGAGGACGACCCCTGAAAAACAAAGTCCAGGAAATCCTCGAAAATGTCATCGGTCGAAAGATTATCGATCCTAAAGAAGAGTATGACCCTGAAGGTATGCTCGCCAAGCACAACTTTAAGACCATCGCTAAAGCAGAATTTAAGGCTGTAGAATACTACACGGCAGATGAGGCTCTCAAAAGATGTCAATCAAGTAGTACCTGGAATGATGTGGTAGCCGAGAACAAGGAAGAAGAAGCTTGCGGCAAACTACGCGACTTTTTCACCAAGTATATTGAGGACAATGGCCCTATCGCTCAAGAGACCAAAAAACGTGTGCTTCTGATGCAAAAAAACTAGCCCAACTTTAGAATGGCAAATATAATATAAAATTTTATATTGACAAATCTTTACTAGTATGTAATAGGTAAAAGTAACAGCTCATTTCTTTATAGAAGTGATCAGTTATTGATACTTTAACATTTATAGAAGGAAAGTTATCATGCAAAAGAAACAACCAACAAAAAAAAGAAGCACAACAAAAACTGAACAGCGCCAACCACATTCATCATGGACAACACAGTCTTCAAAAACATCGAGCAAAAAGAGCAAATAAGCTCAACTCAGATACCCCTTAAGAAGGGGTATCTGTTTATTTTTTCTGATCCAGGTTAGTAAAATTCTTAAAAATCCTTAAACTCAAATCAAAAGATTCTTTATATCCAAACAGGTTTGTATTTGGCTGAAACAGATTGAACAGGTAACGAAAGTCGTTCATACATTTTGCAAACGACTCGAGATCAGCCAGACATTTCTCACACATTTTTTTCAGCAGTTCCATGTTCTCAGGAGTGATCTGTTTTACAATCGCAGGAAAGCTCGTTTTTGACTTTGCAGCAGCTATAATAGTTTTATTGCAGCTGCTCTCTATAGCCTGCAGGTCAATCTGCCCTTTCTCCGCCCCCCCTTCCTGAGAAGCATTGAGTTTGACAAATTCATCTTGCAGCTTTCCAAGCTTTGCAAGCTGGTATACTTTCTGGATAGACTCTATCTGCAGCGCCTTAAGGTTTTTACAGCACTCAATACAGACCTGTATAAGGACAGCACCCTTGTCTTCATCTCTTAAAGAGAGAAGCTTTTCGCGAAACAGCTCGACCTTCCCGCATTCATACTGAATGGTGGCTCGTTTAAAAATGTCTGTTTTCATCCTTGCCAAATGCAAAACAGCCTTATTTGTAAACACTTCAAGAGGATCTGATAATTCCTTTTCCTGACTGTAGAGCACCCTGGCAATAAGAGAGGAGTCGTCTACATCGGTTATTTGCCTAAGATACTCCTCCTTGAGCCGAGCGATGTTACCATTTTCCGATAAACACTGATTGAGCAGCACAATCAGCCAACGATCTTTTGTAAACTCACCATCTGTTTTAAGCGTAATCTCACCAAAATAGCTCTTCCCAAAACGAGCCAGCAGCTCTTCATGAAGAAGCTTTTGTTCCAGCAGGAGCATCATAGTAGTTTTTTGCTTTGCATAATCTGTTGGCTGCTCCTTTTTTAAAGCAGTTTTTGAACAGACAAATATTTTTTTTGCTTCATTCAGTCTTTCACGATGCGCCTTATTGTATCCCTCTTCGCTTTCTCTTAAAAAATTGAGATAAATTCCCTTCACCATGCTATTGCTCTTGGACAATGCCCCACAGATAGTCATAAAGAAATTTGAATTAGCTTCCGTCAGCTTGATTAGATCGTCGACTATTTGTATAGGAACGCTCAGCCTGCTGTCAAAAGAGGTGGGATGAAGCGTTAGTTGGGACTGAGATAATGGAATGTTGCTGTTAGATCTATGTAAGAAGCTCATTTCTTGCCTCGCCTGTGGATAGTTTTAGAACAATTAACCCCAAAGCTTGAATTTTTTGCCAATAGTTTCTTGCAATCTGCTATACTGAAGAGAAAATGAGTTACAGCATGTCATATGACGCCCTCTTAGAGCAAACAGAGCTTCTTGTCTCAACGCTACTCCTCCACTGCTACGAGCATCTAGATGCTCCCTCGGTAGCATATGGCAAAAGAGCCCCAAGAGCTGAGCCGCCTGCTGTACAAGAAAAGCCGCAGCCTCAAAAACCGGCAGTAGTGAACGTGAAAGTCCCGCCCAAAAAGCAAGCTCCGGCGGTAGCCGTGGCGGCGACTGTGGTAGAGAGCAAAAAGCCGCAGCAGCAACCGCTGCCTGCAGCCTCTTCTGCGTGCGCACCATATATCCAGACGCTCTCCAAGGCACTCCCAAAACCGGAGCAGCCTCATTTTAGCGACCTTATTGCAAAAATTGCCCAGTTCAGCGGCATCCCCATCTGCCAGGAGCTCCCCTCCGACACATGCGTAGAAGAGTCGCTCACCTGGAAGAAGGAGTACCCACAATGTGCTATTGTCTCCTTTTTTGCCAAAGGCTCTCAAGAAGAGGCCTTCCTCCAAAAAGTATCTCAAGCAATAGCGTCGAGGTTGGGTATCGGAGCTGCTCTTTTCAGCGCGCCCTCGCAGGAAACAGCCGCTTCCCTCGCCTGCTACGCCTCTAGCGGCATTCTAAAAGCCATCTGCGTTGCCTGCGACCTTCCCCACCAGCACAAGGTACATGAGTGGTTTAGCCTCTTTCCCTCCCTTGAAGAGGCAAGTGAACAGCAAGAGATGCATCCCCTCGTGCTGAAGAAAAGGCTCTTTTCTACACCGCTCTATCAGCTGACCCTGCCTCCTGACTTTGAGCAGGCAGTAGATTTTAAAACCGCCCTTTGGAAGGCACTGCGCGACACTCTATGAACCCCCTTTTCGCCTCTGTCATTCTTGAAGCCTCTCCACTCAAATCGCTCGACTACCTTATCCCGGCAGAGCTTTACGGCATACAGAGGGGTAGCTGTGTAGAAGTCCCTTTGAGAAACCGCCTGCAAAGGGGATTTGTCATCGAGGTCAAAGACAAAAGCTCAGTCCGAGGCGTTCGATCCATCTCTCGCTGTATAAGCAGCGGACCTGTAGTCACGGAAGATCTCTTTGAGCTGGCTCTCT
>JAFEGS010000635.1 GCA_018239705.1 Verrucomicrobiota bacterium
CTCGCACTCTCCTGCGCCGTCATGCACCATCCCGACATTCTCTTTCTCGATGAGCCTACTTCAGGAGTAGACCCAATTACGCGGCGCGAGTTCTGGAACCACATTAACGGCCTTGTCGAAAAGGGTGTTACCATCATGGTGACAACCCATTTTATGGATGAGGCCGAATACTGCGACCGCATCGCGCTTGTCTATCAAAGCAAGCTGATCACCGTTGGCACTCCCGATATGCTGAAGGCCTCCTGTGCAAGTGCAGAGAATCCTACGCCCACCCTTGAAGATGCTTTTATAGAGCTTATCCAGCGATTTGACGAGGCTCGCCATGCAAAGTGATGCAAGAAGGCGCCTTCGGGCATTAATTGTAAAAGAAATATTTCAAATTATACGCGATCCAAGCTCCATTCTCATCTCAGTTGTGCTGCCCTTGATTATGCTTATCATCTACGGCTTTGGGGTCTCGCTCGACCTTGACCATCTGAGAATAGGCCTTGTGCTTGAAGATACCTCTCCCGATGCCATAAGTTTTGCCAAATCGCTCACAGATTCGCGCTACTTTGAGGTGAGCATCGTTCGAGACAGGAGGGAGATGGAGCGAGCAATTATGTCAGGGACTGTGAGGGGGTTTATCGTTGTGCCTTCCTACTTTTCGCAGTTTCGACTGAGGCCGGATCAGGTAGCTCCCATTCAGGTTATAGCGGATGGGAGCGAGCCAAATACGGCCAATTTTGTGCAGATTTATGCCCAGTCGGCCTGGCAGAACTGGCTGCAGCAGGAGCAGATTTCCAGTGATTTGCAGGGACTCTCATTAGTGCAGCTACAGCCGCGCTACTGGTTTAATGAAGAGCTTGAGAGCCGCAATTCTTTGGTGCCGGGCTCTATTGCCGTTATCCTCACCTTAGTCGGTACACTTCTCACCTCCTTAGTAGTGGCAAGAGAGTGGGAGAGGGGCACAATGGAGGCACTTATTGCAACGCCTGTGACTGTGCGAGAGCTCTTTTTAGGCAAATTTATCTCCTACTTTGTGCTTGGGATGCTCTCGTTTGTCTTTAGCTATTTTTTTGCTGTTTGGGTCTATGATGTGCCTGCTAGGGGCTCTTTTTTAGCATTTCTTATAACTGCAGCAGTGTTTCTCTTACCGGCACTAGGGCTTGGACTGTATGTCTCTACCACGTCGCGAAGCCAGATTATCTCTACCCAATTTGCGCTTATACTGGGCTTTATGCCCTCCTTTATGCTCTCAGGCTTTGTCTTTGAGATCAGTAGCATGCCTTTCTGGATACAGTGCTTTACCTATGTCATTCCGGCTCGCTACTTTGTTACCTCTTTGCAGACACTCTTTTTGGTAGGGGATGTTATGCGGCTCCTCCTGATCAATCTTGTGCCGATGCTTATTCTCGGGGTTCTTCTCTGTGTAGCAACGATAAAGAAAACGGTAAAGAGGCTCGACTAATGAAACAACGGATTATAGCCCTTATAATAAAAGAATTACTTGTCAATTTAAAGGACAAGAAGGTGTGCCTCTCCCTCATTGTGCCGCCGATCATCCAGCTCGTTATCTTTACCTGGGCGGCCACATTAGATGTGAAAGATGTTCCTATCGGCATACTCAATCGAGACAGTGGCGAAAAAGCCTTTGAGCTGGTACAGCGCTTTCATGGATCGCCCATGTTCACAAAGATCGTTTACTTAAAAGGGGTTGAAGAGATTGCCCCCTTCATTGACAACCAGTGGGGAGTCATGGTTGTGTCAATTGATGAGCAGTTTTCGCGCAATATCGATGCGAAAAAGGCGGCCGATGTACAGCTTATTCTGGATGGGCGAAAGACAAATACGGCGCAGATTGTAGCTGGCTATACCTCAGATGTCATCTCGCAGTATAACCTCGATATTGCCTCAGATATTGGTGTGAAGCTCCAGTCCACCGCCATCGTGCCTCGAGACTGGTACAACCCAAACCTTCTTTTCTACTGGTACAATATTCCCTGCCTCGTGGCTATTCTGACCATGCTCTTGAGCCTCATTATCACCTGCTTGTCAGTAGCGCGTGAGCGGGAGCTTGGTACCTTTGACCAGCTGCTTGTCTCGCCGATGCTGCCCATTGAGATCATGATTGGGAAGGTCATTCCGGCTATCATCATTGCGCTTGTGGAATCTACTATTATTGTTTTGGTGGGGGTTTTTATCTTCCAGGTTCCCTTCGTGTCCTACTTTGCCTACCTGTACGCAGCTCTCTTTGTCTTTGTCTGCTCGGTTGTTGGCGTGGGCCTCTTTATCTCCTCGCTCTGTTCTACGCAGCAGCAGGCTGTCTTGGGCTCATTTTGCTTTGTGTCGCCATCAGTGCTCCTTTCGGGATTTGCGACACCTATCGAAAACATGGCTCCTTGGATACAGTACATTACCTATGTGAATCCTCTGCGCTACATGCTGGTGGTTTCCCGCGGAGTGTTTTTGAAGGATATGCCCTTCAGCATTATCCTCCAAAATCTTTGGCCAATGGCGATCATTGCGATCTTTACGTTCACGGCCTCTACCTGGTTTTTTAAACGGCGGCTGGAATGAAAAAACAACCACAGAGCTCACAGAGTACACAGAGGATGGTAATTTCTCTCTGTGTACTCTGTGAGCTCTGTGGTGATATTTGCTATATTGCCCACTCACCTTTTCTAATCAAAGCGGTCTGCACTCCTGAATAGGAGGTAGCAACCACATCGACCTCCTCAGAGGAGATCATGAAGTCGGTGTGGACGTTACTGTCGTTACATCCTACGGCCTCTAGCTGCTCAGCGGTCATTACATCCCCGCCGTCGAGGCAAAAGCGGTAGGCAAACCCCACTGCAATATGGCAGCAGGCATTTTCATCGAAGAGGATCTCTTCAAACACACGCCTGCTTTGGTAGATAGGGGAGTCGATGCCTACAAGCGCCACCTCTCCCAGCCTTTTTGCTCCCGGATCGTTGGAGATGTAGGAGGCAAAGTGATCTGCTCCTTGTGAGGCAGAAAAATCGGTAATGACGCCGTTTTTAAACTCCAGCTTCAGATCCTTTACAAGCTCGCCATTGACAGAGACAGGGCGAGTGACACGCACTTTTCCTTCGGTCAGGCGATAGTCTGGGGTTGTGAAGCACTCCTCAGTTGGGATGTTGGCTTCAAAGTCAACACCGGAGGGGGTTGTGCTATTGCCGCCTTTAAAGAGCGCCTTTGGCGATAAGAAAACCTTCAAATTGGTCCCTGGGCCTGTAAAGTGCAATTCTTTAATTTTAAGATCGGTGAGCATTTGTGCTCGTGCTTTCAGCCTGTTTTTGTGCTCTTCCCAAAGCAGTAAGGCATTTGGCTTGTCTGCTCGGCAGATGTGGAAGATAGATTCCCAGAGTGCTTCATAGGCCTTTTCTTCGCTCAATTCAGGATAGACCTTTTTTGCCCATTTTGGGGTAGCTGCAGCGGCCACTGTCCATTGGACTTTCGATTTTCCAACCCCTTCTGCGTAGTACTTTTTCAGGCTCTGCCTGTAGCTATTTTGGAGGCTATTGACCTTTTTGGCCGGAAGGACTGAGAGCAAATCGGGATCTTCGCTTCCAACTAATCGAAGGACTGCTGCTGTATCTTCCACAAAGTCTTCAAATTTTATTGGGATAAAGCGTGGGACATACTGAAGGCTTGCATCATCTACAGACTCAACGACACGGAGCTTGGTCAGGTTGAGATCGATAAAGTCGACATTGACGAACTTAGCGCCCCTTTTGTAGGCTTCTCGTACAAGGTTTTCAATGAGCTCTCGGTGGATGAGCTCTCCAGTGATATTGACAACCTGGCCAGGCTGTACATTCATGCCGTGGGCAACAAGTAAGTGCGCATAGTTATTAAGCTTTTCTTTGAAATCCATAGTCTATTTTCCTCTTGTTGTAATAAAGACAGCACCCTTTTCATCGATCAAAACAGAGTTTTCAGCTTGGGCAACCAGGCCCTGGCCCTGCTCGAGCAGGGGAGCATAGCCTGCAATAATGCGAGCGTGCATGAGCTCCTCCAGGCCGGCTCTCACTGCTGCAAGGGGAAGATCCTTGTCGATAAGGTCGTGTGTGGCAAAGGGAAGGCCATCAAAGCTCTTAATTTTGGGCAGGAGCGCGCGTCCGAGGGGTGACTGATGGGGGCGCTGTGTGATGAGTGAAAAGATGGTTGGGCTTCCGGCATCGTAAATGAGGCCTTTTCCATTGGTGGCAAAGGGCTCAATAGCAAAGGTCATGCCGGGTCTAAAGATGGTTGTTGAATTGTCATCATAATTGGGGATTGAGGGGGGCATATGCACCTTGTAGGGCCCAAGGCCGTGGCCGGTAAGATTTCTGATAGGCCTAAACCCACGCGAGGTGATAGTCTCTTCTATCAGTTTGCCAATTTCTCGGATCCGCATCCCCACTTTGATGTGTGCTTCGGCTGCTGCAAGTGCAGCCTCTGCCGCATCGATCAGCGGCTGATTGGCTCCGGAGAGGTCTACTGTTACTGCGCAGTCTCCTATGGCACCGTTGTAGCAGACGCCAATGTCAAGCTTTACCACTTCGTTTGAGAGGATGATATCTTCGTCCGGCTGAGGTAAAAAATGGGCAGCTACATTATTGAGGGCAATCTGAGGGGGAAATGCAGCTCGACCTCCCAGTTCGATGATCTTATGGTTGATTTTTGCGATAATGTCATTGTAGGAAGCGCCATTTTTGATTAAAGACTTGCCGTAGGCACGGACTTGGCAGGCAAGTGTTCCTGCATGAAGAAAATGCTGTTTGTATTTTAGGTTCATTGAGCTAACGTTTGCGTTTGTTGAAAGTAGCTAATTTTTTCATATTTAGGACTAAAATGAAAGGAAATGTCGTTCTATATGGCTTTAAAGGGTGTGGAAAGAGCTATTTTGGAAAACTTCTTGCCAAAGAGAGTGGGTATACGTTTATCGATACAGACCAGCTCATTGAAGAGCTGCATGGAGATGGCTCTTGCAGAGACATTGCCTTAAAGCAGGGCGAGCCCTTTTTTCGAGAGCTTGAGAGGCGAGTCATTGCGTCACTTCCACAGGCTGAAAATAGGGTTATTGCAGTAGGTGGTGGAGCAGTGCTGGATGCACAAACTACTGCAAAGCTTCGGCAATTGGGAACACTGGTCTACTTAATCGTTGAAAA
>JAFEGS010000636.1 GCA_018239705.1 Verrucomicrobiota bacterium
GTGCTCGTCATAAGGAGAGCTAAAAAGAGTGCCTTTATTAAGTTCGTTATAAGGGACAAGATAGGCAAATGTGTTGTCGTTCTTGTAATGGAATATTTTGTTGCCATCTTTGCACTTCCATCTTTCGTATTCCTCATCCCCATTTTCCCTCTTTCTAATCGCTAACGTCCCATAGTAGGCTACACTTTCACCACCGTTTTCACTGAAGAAGGCTCCTGCAAGCAAAGATGAGCTGTAAGATAGAGAACGAGAGTGCAGTGTACTTAGTGTTGATGCTTCAATTGGGTAGTCAGCTTGGAGATTTCCCCCTCGATACAAAATGGCATTATGTATGGCTTGTGGGCTGCATTCTAATGCAATAGAGTTTCTATAGATATTTGCAATGTTTTGGCTCGAAATTCCCATAGGAGAAACTAACACCTCTACACGTGTACCATCCTCACGCATACCAGACCTTATCGGGCAGCATTCAATATCTTGAGCAAATTGGATGACTAAACCTTGCTTAATCGTGTCTGACATAGAAGCGGCTTTTTTGCTTGTTTCGGAATGGGAGTTAACATGAAATTCATAAAAGAACGTAAGCTGTTCTTCGGTCATTTGCTGTATATCGCTCGTAGAAAACCGTAAAGTGGTAGTAGGCAGCTTACGAATAAAAATATTATTTGTTTCTAATGCTAGCCGTTGAATAGCTGGACTATTATTATTTCCGATCTGAGCAAAACTGCCATCATGCCAACAGGGCCCTCTAGATGAAGGTTCTGCTTTGATACAGGTCTTTGGACAAAGTTCCCCATGTTCTAAGTCCTCTTCTAGAGCTTTTCGTACGACCATCATATCGTACAGCGTTCTGGGAACAAAGGCGGCTTCATAGCTAGGATCAATAGATTTTAAAAGCTCAGTCAATTCCTGATCGCGTGGCCGTAGCTCTCGAGTACTATTCCACAGTCTATTTTGGTTCAGTACCTGGTAAATTTTGGCATATTCTTCTTTATTAAGTTCTTTTTTACCATTATCCCTCAATTTATAGACGACAAATTCGCCATAGCCATTCGTGATTTCCCTTTTTTCATTTATAAAAGAATTTTGAATATCAAGAATTCTTGAATTGCACCCCCCCATTTTTTCATCAGCCATCTGGACGCTAGCAATGGGATGGGTAGCTCTAAACAGCGCTTTACTTAAAATGGCAAGTACAGGTATGACTGGAACTTTTTTAACTATAATAGCTAGACTTAGGATTTTTGCTGCCAGTTTTCCATATTCACGTTCAGGTTTTATTTCCCAGAAATAAGGTTGTTTTAATTGTACGGTGTAGTCACCATTAGAACCTGTTTTTACTACACGAGCCTTTCTCATTGTATTATCTTTGCTAAATCCGAAGTAAAAATAATCGTCAACCGTTTCCATTACTTTTTCTAACTTGGTGGGATTATTCTCTTTTTCCCATACCATTGGAGTAAAGAAATTCTTTATTGGATCAAACACATGACCTCCCGTATATTTGCAAAGCATTTTATCAAATAAATATTTAAATTACAATTAGAAAATACATAATGATACATTTAGTTTGTGATTTATTCATTTTTTTGATATCGTTTCTGAAAATAAAAAAACATTTTTTAAAAGGGGAAAATAATGGTTAATTGTGATAATTATTGCGCTCAAGCTGTAGAACAGCAGTTGCCGAACGAGGAAGTGCAGAATGGCCAAGTGATTAATAATGCCACAGTCATTAAAAATGAAAAAGTACAAAAAGCCCTCGCGAAGCTACCTTGTACAGGCGTTTTAGGAGCAGGTCGGGCAGGTTCTAATTCGTATGTCTTATGGTTAGAAAAAAATTGTACAGATGAATTGTTTGAGATTTTGACTGAAAATGAAGTAGACATTAAAAAAGGTTCCTATGATCTTGATCCTCATGTCAGCGTGATTCGTGCAAGAGTTGGTGATCCAATTATTGCAGAAGAAGATATGCCAGAAGTTGGTCGCACCTACAAGTTTGAAGTACAGTATTTGGCATCAGTTATTCCAACTAATGAAGCTGATGCAACGTTTGCAAAAGCGTGGATAGTCGTACTTGAAGCAAAAGAGTTAGAAGATATTCGCACGTCTAGAGGCTTAACTCCGTTGTTACAAGGGCATCATAAATACCACATTTCCGTTGCGATTAGATACAAAGAGGGCTGCTAAAAATAGCTGCAGCGATGTACACAACACGAGTTTTGCAAAAGCGATCAAGATTCATCTGACTGTTGATCGTGCGCTTTTCTCTCCACGCACTCAAGCTGCAGCAGGAGGGCCTGCTGCCACACGCTTTCCGGCATGTGAGGGGTAATGGTGCGGTCGCTATACTTCGTAATGGCGTTGTTTGCATCGCGAATGTAGGTAACAAAGTGGCCGCTCTCTACCCTCTTCCCAAGGCGCTCTATTGCTGTAATAACCTTGTAGGTGCAGGTCGCTTTTAGACGTGCATCTATAAAAATTATTTCGTTGTTGAGCTCGCGATAGACAGGTGCATACTCGTTAAGCACGAGGAGGCCTTTATCGTCGATAGGGAGCTTTTGCTGGGAAACTGTGGCTTGCTGCTCATTCGTAGCGCATTTGCCCTTTGTGAGCCCAAGTTCGAGGCGATCGGGAAGCTGGGTGATAACCATTTGCGACTGGAAGCAGATAGCCGGGTCGTCTGGTTTTGATCTTTGCCACACCCCATCGTCAAAAATGAGGTAATTTGTAATACCCTCTCTGTACTCCTCTTTTTCCAGCTCCTGGTTCACATCCACCATTGCTTCATCGAACGACGGCATCTGTAAAAGGGTGCTTGGAGGGTCTTCAGAGCTCTCTTTGAGCACATCATCATCGAAGCTTTTGTAGATAGTTGCTCGCAGCACGCAGGTTTTTAAAGGCAGCTGGTAGGCAGAGTGGTTGCGTAGCAGCTCGAGGAAGTCATTACAGTCCTGCTGGCCATTTAAAAAGGGTGCAAATCTCTCGATCTTGAGGTAGTCGATGAGCTCCTCATGGAGGCTGTCTATGATGGCCTGGTGGCTGTTTTTTCTCATAGCCGCTATGATGGGAAAAATTTTCTTTCGAAGGCCTTCAAGCGCCTCTTCCTTCATGGCGTGGCAGAGCCTTTCATCGTACAGATCAGATGAAGCAAGGTAATTAAGAGCTGCATTGAGCCAGCAGCATTTTTTCGATTTATTTGGGAGGTTGCAGGTGATAGCTCTTGGAGCGGGAAGCTCGTCTTGAGGGCTATAGCAAAGCTGAAACTGGTCGATTGTCTCACGTCGTGTGAAGGCGAGAGGGGAGTGTTGACGTCTGATAAAGATATGATTTCCGAGCGCGTTGAGATTGTGCTCGAGATTTTTTAGTACAATTTTATCTTCGTTTTGCAGCGTTTCCTTAGAAACAGATGCAAAAAGCTGCTTGATTTTCTCCAGCTGCAGCTTGAAATCCTCCTCAGCCGGGGAGTGTTGAAATACTTTTGCCAGGACAGTATGGATTGTCTGGGGCTCTTTTGGCGCAAATCGCAGCTCTCCTCCCACTTCTATGAGAAATAGCCTCTTTACCGGGTCGGTTTTACTCTCTTCGGTTGAGAGCGTGTGTATACACTCAGTGAGCGACTGTTCCAGTTTTTTGAGTGTTTGAAGATCGGTGGAGTGCATGGCTTTCCTCTTGGTAAATGAAAATTCTACATGCGCGAGCCAAAGCTTTCAAGTGCGGGGTTGAAAAAACGACCAAAACGACATAAAAGGACCAAAACGACAAACGACACAAACGACGAAAAGGACGAAAACGACTTAAACGACGAACAACGACCAAAACGACGAAAAGGACAGCTCTCTTGTCGTTTTTGTCCTTTGTGTCGTTTTATGTCGTTTAAGTCCTTTTCGTCGTTTGTGTCGTTTGTCGTTTTGGTCGTTTTATGTCGTTGTAGTCGTTAAGGTCGTTTGTCGTTGGTGTCGTTTGTCGTTTTGGCTTGCCAAGGAAATGGATAGGTCGTTGGGGCAGGGGGCTTTTTCTCCTTGCTTCCTGCAGTGGCAGCAACTTCTAAAAGGCCGCCAATGAGCGCTGTTGCGTTGGACTTATTCTTTTGCAGCTTGAGGCCTGTGATTTTTGTAGTGGCCCAGCCTGTATCAAACTGTGGCGACTGTACGGTGCCCCTAACGGGAATTTGCACCAGATATTCGGGCGTGAGCGTAGTTATCCCAAATGCTCGAGAAAGGGCCGCCCCGCTTATGCCTAGCACCATGTCAATCTTATCGTGCAGCAGGTCGATCTTTCCCCACGTGGCAATGGGAAAGGCATTGGCCAGGAGCGCATCGGTACGATTACAGGTGACAGTCCCATGCTTTACCTCAATATACAAAGGTGTAAACCAAATAGGAATTTCATCACCTTTCGTGGGTATCTTTAAAAGCGAGATGAGGGGAGCAATAAAGCCCTTGTTTTTGACTGTCAAAATACCCGGATCGATCTTGACCGTTTTAATCGTCATATCCTTTAGCGAAAAGGGATTTAGCGTGATATTAAAATCTTTATTGTCTATCCATAGCGTGATGGGTTTTTCCGACCTGGCAGCGCTTGCAAGAAGGGGGTTGATCCCTTTTAAAAGCACCTCACCGGCCTCTTTCGTAAGCTCGTACTGTGCGGTCAGCGGTTCATTGAGCTTCATTTTGCCATCTTGTATGTCAAAAGCGACTGCTGAATGGATGCGAGGGGTGGTGACAGTGCCACGAAATGAGCCGTTGTGAAGCTGGTCGATATCGCCATTCATGTCGGCATCCATCTTTGGGCCTACTACTGCCACAACCTCTTCCATCTGCAGTACGTCGAGTGGAAAATCTTTAATCGACGCGCGAAGCTTGATATTTGCCTGCTTCGGCTGTAGCCCCGTATCGTTCCAGAGGTCTTTGGCTTCACCTGTCACCTCTAGCTGGGCAGCTGTGGCGGTATGTTCTTTCTTGCTGTGCAGATCAAAGAGGAGTGTACGGGTGCTTCCTTGCAGAGAGGCCGTTCCCTCCAGCGCATCAATGGAAAGATGTTTGTGAG
>JAFEGS010000637.1 GCA_018239705.1 Verrucomicrobiota bacterium
GATAGGGCCATCTTGTAGTAAAACGTCGAGAGAGTATCCCGAGGCCCTTCGATGGATCTTTGGAAAATGGGCAGCGATATCTTTCTCAAATTCCTCTTTTATGGCCTCGATCTGGTGGTACAGATGGCCGTCAATGCTCTGAGACCTAACTACCTCACCACTGCCCAGCACCAGCTCTATCTCCAGTACGTTGTCCTGTGTGGTACCATAGAGAAGAGAGTGCGATCCGGAGGCATTGGTAGAGACCATCCCTCCAATGGTGACTCGATTGGAGGTCGAGGTGTCGGGACCAAAGCAGAGCCCATATGGGGCGGTAGCAGCGTTCAGCTGATCAAGAACGCAGCCCGGCTGCACGATGGCATAGCGCTCTTCTGGGTTGATCTCGATGATTCTGCTGAGATGCTGGGCACAGTCGATGATAAGGCCCTTGCCGAGACAGCCTCCCACCACGCCGGTGGCAGCGCCCCTGGGGATGATAGGAATACCCATCTTGGAGGCAATCTGGACTGCCTGGATGAGTTCTTCTTTTGATCGGGGAAGGACGATGGCAACCGGTTCGATGCAGTAGATCGAGGCATCGCTGCTGTAAAGCTGTTTTGAGACCTGGTCGTCTCTCACTTCACAGGTGAGGCTCTTTCTAAGCTCGTCGATCATCGCTTCCAGGTTGTTAGAATTTCATGCCCTGTTTCTGTGATGAGGAGGGTATGTTCCCACTGCGCAGAGGGTTTACCGTCGATGGTACGAGCGACCCAGTGGTCGGTAGGGTCGACAACGGCCTCTTTTCTTCCGGCATTGATCATCGGCTCGATGGTGAAGGTCATTCCCGGTGCAAGAATTATTTTGGAGAGGTTTTTGTTGTGAAAGACCTGTGGCGGCTCGTGAAAGCGTATGCCTACGCCGTGGCCAACATACTGCGTTACGACACTGCACATGTGAGCTTCGGCATATTCCTGGATGGTATCGCCTATGCTGGAAAGAGGAAGTCCCGGCTTGAGGATGGCGATTGAGCGCATGAGGCATTCATAGGAGACGTCAACGACACGTTTTTTTTCGAGGTCTACTGTACCGATTTCTACCATCCGGCTGCAGTCACCGAAGTAGCCGTCGAGTATGCAGGTGACATCGATGTTGACAATATCGCCGCTCGCAAGTGGCACCTCGTTTGGGATGCCGTGACAGATGACTTCGTTGATGGAGGTGCAGATGCTTTTTGGGAAGGGGGGAGAGCCGTAGCCGAGCGGAGCCGGAACTGCTCCAGCTTCGAGATGCAGCTTGTGCGCATAGTCATTGAGCTCGAGTGTTGTGACTCCCTCTTTTGCCATCTTGCACGTCTTATCGAGGATCTGAGAAGCAAGCTGGCAGGAGCGCCGAATGCCGGCGATCTGGTCGGGGTTTTTCAAAATAATGCCATATTGCTTGTAATATTCTTCGGCAATACCGACTGGAGCTTCCTTGGGAAAGTGGCATTTTTTCCACTTCTTATTGCTGCCACACCAGCAAAGATCGTTTCTACCTATCATCTTGGGGCTATAATTAAAATTGGTTGGACAAAGTTTCTCCCAGGTGTAGCATATTGTGTGAAAAATGTACATAAGAGAGACCGTTATGACTATTTGTTGTTTTTTGTCGTTTCATGCTACACTCAGATAAATGACAGTTCAGGGGAAAAATATGGCTGCTGATTTGAAAGGAATAGGCGATATGCTTCGACAGAGGCGTAAAGAGCTCAATTTGTCGTTGAAGGATGTTGAAAATGGGACCTCTATCCGTATAAACTTTCTTCAGTCAATCGAAGAGGGACAGATGGAGAAGCTTATTTCGCCGATATATGCGCAAGGCTTTGCCAAGCAATATGCGGTCTTTTTGGGACTCGATGGCGAGCGCTTAGTGGCCGAAAATGGCGATATCTTTAAAAAGCCTATCCATCAGGACTTTGCCTACGGAATAGGGACACTAGAGCCGAGGGGAAATCCAGGCGTTGGCATCAAGTGGGTGCCGAGCTCCGTCTGGGTAATTGCCTTCTTTGCTCTTTTGATTGGAGCCTACTACCTGGCAAGGACGCTAGAAGTGATCTAATGGCTGGCTGGTTTCGCGTTTTCTTTTCAGGCATGTGTGTAGGGGCAGCCGATATTGTCCCCGGGATCTCAGGCGGTACTGTTGCCTTTATCATCGGCGTTTATGAGCAGCTTCTTAAAAGTATCGCTACTATCAATATGCACTCTTTGCAGCACCTCTTCAGCTTACGTATAAGGGCCTTTTTTAGGGTAGTTGCCTGGCGCTTTCTGTTGGCGTTTGTCTTAGGCGTTGGCTGCTCGTTTCTGACGCTTGCAAAGGGCTTTAGCGTACTTTTGAACCATGAGGTGTATCGCTGCTATCTCTACTCCGCATTTATGGGCCTGGTTATTGGCTCTGTTGTTTTTTGTGCGAGGCTTCTTTCTCGATTTCAGATGAAAACTGTGTTCTTTTTTCTCTGTGGGGCAGCTGCTGCCTATATGCTATCGGGTGTGGATGCGGGGTCGGTCGTTCAGAGAGGTGCTACGAGTTATATTGATATAAAGCTTGTTTTATGCGGCATGCTGGCAATTTCGGCGATGCTCCTTCCCGGCATCTCAGGTAGCTTCATTTTGACTATCCTTGGGGTTTACGGCTCTATTTTGGGAGCGCTTATAGATTTTGTGGAAGGTGTGCAGGCAGGTGTGTTTGAGGCTGCAGCGTTTCGCATTGTGCTGAGTGTGGCTATTGGCATTGGCGTGGGGGCTATCTCTTTTGCGAGAGTGGTCAGTTTTTGCCTTGAGCGCTACCGAGATGCTACGATTGCCTGCCTCGTTGGCTTTATGGTTGGTGCCATGAAGGCTGTATGGCCCTTTTGGAGCTATGCGTATGATGGATCACGTTTGAAGGTGGTAGATCCTGTTTTGCCCGATTTTGGATCTTGGCAGTTTGTGATAGCCAGTCTTTTTGCGGTGGGAGGGGTGGCGTGTGTGTTTCTCATGGAATATCTTGCAACCGATAAACGACAACAAACGACATAAAACGACGAAAACGACAAACGACACAAAAGACGAAAAGGACGAAAACGACAAACGACACAAAAGACGAAAAGGACGAAAACGACTTAAACGACAAACAACGACCAAAAAGACAAAAACGACTTTAACGACATAAAACGACCAAAAGGACTGCAGTTGTCGTTTGTGTCGTTGTTTGTCGTTTAAGTCTTTTTCGTCGTTTGTGTCGTTTGTCGTTTGTGTCGTTTTATGTCGTTTAAACTCGCTATCGATCCACAGAAAGCAGCAGCGGATGCTCGATCAGCTGCTTCAGCGTGCGCATAAACTGCGCAGCTTCTGAGCCATCGATGATCCTGTGGTCGCAAGAGAGGGTAAGCACCATTCTTTTGCCGGGAACAATAGCCCCATTTTTCACCACAGCCTCGTCAGAGACCGCACCAATGCCAAGAATAGCCCCTTGGGGCGGGTTAATGATCGCTGTCATCTCAGTAATGCCATACATGCCAAGATTGGACACTGTGAACGAGCCGCCTTGGTACTCTTCAGGCTGCAGTTTTCCCTCTCGCGCCTTTCCTGCCAGCACCTTGATCTCCTTAGAGAGCTGAGCCAAGGTTTTATTTGCTGCATCAGTGATGATAGGCGTGATTAATCCACCGGGAATGGTGACTGCGAGCGAGATATCAACTCGTGAAAAGTGGGCGATGGTCTGGCTCTCCTCATTAAAGCCGCAGTTGACATCGGGATGCTTTTCGAGCGCATGCGCACATGCCTTTACGATAAAGTCATTGACGGTGTAGGGCAGGTCGAGCTTCTTGCACTCTTCGCGCATTGCCACAATGGCCTGCGCATCGACCTCTTGGCGTACGTAGAAGTGGGGAATCAGCTGCTTTGACTCTTGCAGTCTTTGGGCGATCACGCGTCTCATCGGAGTGAGGCTCTTTTCAGTGATCTTTTGGGCTGAGGAGCGAGTAGGTGCTGCAGTTTGCGTCGTGGCCTTATCGAGATCTCGGCTCATCACTCTGCCATGCGGGCCGGAGCCCTTTACGGAGGTAAGGTCGAGGCCTTGCTGCTCAGCCAGTTTTTTTGCAAGAGGGGAGGCAAGCACTCTCGCGCTCTCTTTTGGTTTTTCAGGGATTACTGCTGCTTTGGGAGCAGTAGTAGCGACTGGCATCTCGGCTTTGAGTGCCTTTTTTGGAGCGGCAGCAGCTTTTGGTGCTGCAACCTCTTTAGCAGGTGCTGCTGCTGCGCCTGCGATAGTTTCAGGCGTATAGTTTTCGATGCTCTCATCTTTGGCAGCCGTAAATATGGCAAGAGGGGCGTTTACTGCTGCTTTATCACCATTTTGGACGAGGATCTGCCTCAGCCACCCTTCATCGAGGGCAGCATGTTCCACAGTTGCTTTGTCGGTAGCTATTTCAAGCAGGACATCACCTGCTTCCACGTGGTCTCCTGGGGCCTTAAGCCACTTTGAGATGACTCCCTCTTCCATAGTGGGGGAGAGCTTTGGCATATGTACTGTAAATGGCATAGCAAATTCCTTTTTTACACGTGAATCGTTTGGCGGACAGCTGCAAGGATACGCTCAACAGTTGGGAGCGTCTCTTTTTCCATCACCTTGGAATAGGGCATCGGCGTCTCTCGTTGGCATACGCGGGCAATAGGAGCATCAAGATAGTCAAGGCAGTGCTGCTGGATAAGAAAGGCCACCTCTGAACTAATCCCTGAGAAGATATGACCCTCCTCAACGATGACACAGAAGTTTGTCTTTCTTACAGACTGTGCCACTGTAGTAATATCAAGAGGCTTTATTGTCTGCAAGTCAATAAGCTCTGGGCTAAAGCCTTCGCTTTTGAGAACTTCGCACGCAGCCATGCAGAGCTTGACCATGCGGCCATGGCTGATGATCGTGACGTCGCTCCCTTCAATCACTTTGTTTGCCTGGCCTACAGGAATCAGGTATTCCTGCGTAGGAATAGCCATTTTGTCGTTGTAGAGAAGCTCCGACTCAAGGAAGAGAACGGGGTTATTGTTGCGAATAGCCGTCTTCAGCATGCCTTTTGCATTGTAGGCATTGCTTGGAGCCATGATAATGAGCCCAGGCAAGTTGCCATAGATGGCCTCGACGCAGTGAGAGTGCTGGCAAGAGACCTGCGCGGCAGCTCCATTTGGCCCGCGAAAGACGATCGGCACAGAAAAGCGGCCGCCCGACATGTAGTGCATTTTGCAGGCGTGAGAAATAATCTGATCAGCTGCGACAAAAGAAAAATTGAAACTCATGAACTCGACGATAGGTCGAAGCCCAGTCATTGCAGCTCCAATGCCAATACCGGCAAAGCCGCCCTCAGAGATAGGGGTGTCGATGACACGGTCTTTACCCCACTTGTCGAGGAGGCCCTTTGTGATTTTGTAGGCGCCATTATATTCAGCTACCTCTTCTCCCATGATGAGGACTGCTGCGTCGCGCTCCATCTCTTCATCAATGGCTTGCCGAATGGCTTCTCTCATTTCTATAGTTACTTCAGTCATATGGCAAAAACACCTTCTTCGAGGGTAATAGGATTGGGCCAGGGGCTCTCTTCTGCAAATTGGAGGGCATCCACAGCGATATCTCGCTTTTCTGCATCAATTGCTTTGTATTCTTCCTCAGAAAGCCATCCATGATCCATCATGCATTTTTTTAGTAGCTGGATAGGATCGCGCTGCATGCGCTCTTTGAGATGCTCTTTTGTGCGGTAGAGGCCGGGATCGGAGATCGAATGGCCGCGGAATCTTTCGCCTACGCACTCAATCAACACCGGTCTGCCGGTAGAGAGCATTTCTTTGTAGGCGGCAGTAAAGCCTGCAGAGCAGCTGATGGCGCACATGCCATCTAAGCGGTAATAGGAGATGCCGTAGGCTTTGGCCATATGTTCTGCAAAATGGAGGTAGTTGGCAACGCCGCGAGAGATATGGGTGCCCATACTCCACTGGTTGTTTTCTACGACGTACATGCAGGGAAGGTTCCAAAGAGAGGCCATGTTGAGTGACTCGTGGAAGGTCCCTTGCGGCATCGCTCCATCACCGAGAAAGCAGAGGGAAATTTGGTCTTTCTTCTTTTGGTATTTGCAGCTCAGCGCAGCTCCTGTGGCTATGGGAATCTGTCCTCCCACAATGCCAAAGCCGCCCAGCATCTGGTCGTGATAGAGGTGCATCGAGCCGCCGCGGCCTTTCGCGTTGCCGGTCTCTTTCCCAAAAAGTTCGGCCATAATTTCGCGAGGCGTTACTCCCAAAAGGAGAGCAAGCGCGTGGCAGCGATAGGTGGTTGAAAACCAGTTGTGAGTGCCTATTACCTGTAAGAGGGAGGTTTGAATAGCCTCTTGACCAACATAGGAGTGAAAAAAGCCTCCAATTTTTCCCTGGAGATAGGCTGCCTCTGCACGAGTTTCAAAATTTCGAATAAGCAGCATCTGTGACAAGATTTTAAGGAGTGATTCTTTTCCGAGCGTATTCACCCACTTATCGTAGTCCACCTTAAAAAATTCTGGGTCTTCCTTCATATTCCATCCTTTGTCATGAAAATCAAATATGATGTGCAAAATGAGCAAAAAAATCAAGAATGAGTTATCATTAGATCTACATTTAACCAAAATAATAGTGTGCTATGGAAATTGTTGAACTAATTGAGACTCTAGACCGCTCCTACATGGAGTTGAAGGAAGGTACATCAATACCGGAAGTAAATGAAATTCAACGACTTTTTGAAAAAGTCAGCGACGTTCATCAGCAGGTAGAGCAAAAGATCGAGAGTACAGTGTCCCTTTTGCGGCCCATCACACGCATGTACGAAAAGAGGTTCGGATCCCTTCATAAAATCGAAATAATGGAGCAGCAGATTACCGATCTTTTGGACGAAGCAAAGACCTATCATCATCAGCAACGAATAAATAAAAAACTGTGGGAGCTGCAGCGAAAGGGGCTTTTGAGCCCGGGAGATAGCGAGACAGCAGCAGGAGAGCTCTGCTCCTACGAGACGCAGATGAGAGCGGTTAACTGCGGAAGTGCATTTGTACTGCTCGTAGTTTCAAAAGAAGAGGGACTGCTTGAACTGACGGTCTTTAGCCTCGATCCTCATGGAGTTACCAAATACCAGATAGATATAAATAGTGCCTTCCAGATCGAAGATAAGTCATTTGACACTATTGAAGAGGCGCTCGCAGTCTATGCTCCATTGGGGCTGCCTCTTAACCAGCTGCAGGATATAGCAAGCTGGTTCGAAAACCACGCGACGGGCGAGTACAAGATATCGCATATTCTGAGCACAAGTGCTATTGAGCAAAAACTCTCCGATCTTCTCAAAACATGCCCTCAAGGGGCCTATATTTTGCATCCAGGGGATCAGACAGCGAAAAATTCCCTGAAGCTATCTCGGATCCACCAGAAGGGGAAGATCCACCATCTCACAGTAGACCTTGCAAAGCGGCTAGGATACTATACCATCTCTGACGAGCAGGGCAAGCTGGCCTGCCAGACACGCCTTCAGTTTAGACGAAGCCTTGATCAGATGGGGATGCCCTTGCGACTGCGGGTGCCCGATGGAGGATAATACGTTTTTGCTCATACTGAGGTCTCGTCTCTTTAACCTGAAGGATTTTTTTGTAACCCTTTTTCGTTACTGGATAAAGCCCTCGTTTGCACTAACGGATTGCACTTTATTGTTAAGTTATTTCTTTAAAAGTCCCTATAGAATAGCCAGGCAGTTTGAAGAGAGCCGAGGCGTGGCAGAAATTGCCCCCTACGGCGAGACACCTCTTTCTGTTATGCACAAAATAGCTCGGAAAGCAGGTATCACGGCTAAAGATGTGGTCTTTGAGCTTGGATGTGGGAGGGGAAGAACCTGCTTTTGGCTTGCAAGCTGGATTGGCTGCAAAACAGTTGGCATTGAGTTTGTCCCAACCTTTATCCAAAAGGCAGCCAAAGTGCGGGCGATGTTTAAGACGCCCAATGTCGAGTTTCGACAAGAGGATATGTTTACGACATCACTTGCAGGAGCATCGGTGATCTATCTCTATGGCACCTGCCTTACAGACGAAGAGGTACTGAAGCTGATCGAGCGCTGCAAGGAACTACCTGCGGGCACAAAAATTATCACCATCAGCTATTCCCTGCTGGAGTATACCGATCTGCCACAGTTTGAGTTGATCAAGACCGTTGATGTGAGCTTTGCTTGGGGCTCTACTCAGGCCTATATCCAAATTATAAAC
>JAFEGS010000638.1 GCA_018239705.1 Verrucomicrobiota bacterium
GGCTGCAACACTACCTGCGAAGACATACTTCGAAAAAGTGGTATCTGCTTGCAGTGCGCTGCTCGCTACTGTCACAATAGCACTCGCTATGCTTGTGAATGTACACAGCTCTCGAACATCAGCAACGAGATCTGCGGCATACGGAAAGAGGTGAGAGAATTTTTTGGATGGAAGTGACCTCACAGCGTCATAATAGGAGGTTCTATGAATAGAAAAAAGAGCTGGCGCACTGGAATGTTCTCTTTCTCTCTTTTTAGAGACAAAACAAATTTCTAAATTACTCGTATTTGTCCGACTAGTTTCATTACGGTACTTGTCGCTCTCAATGAGCGCTGAAATGGTGGAGCTATCTGCAAACCATTGCCCAGAAATTGCGCGCATTACTATGTCCATAAAATTTCTTGGGAAAAAGGATCCTACGAAACGACCCCCAGGCTGTAAGGAGGCATGGATGTTGTCCCAGATCTTTCTTATTTTAAGAGGATTGAAATAGCAGATAGAGCTGGCGATGATGAGTGTCACATGTTCAGGAAAGAGGTACTCTTCTGCTGATGCATGAACAAGGGTTAGTTGTCCTTTTTTTATCCAATCTGGATTGAATGTATTTGCGAATTCCCTAAAGTTGTCGAGCGCTTCTTGGGAATAATCAACTGCGATAACGTTCCAATTTCTATCTAGTAAAGCGATGGATGATAAAGATATTCCACAGCCTACATCTATAGCAGTTCCAGTTTTGATCCCTTCTTTTTCGAAAAGAGATAAAGCCTCTAATAAGCAAGGGTGGGAAGGGGAGATCATGGTTTTTGTGTACCCGCCCCAATATGGTCTACGATCGATCGCATCGGTATAGAGCGCTTCTTGTTCCACTCTAGTAAAGGCTTCGTCGGTATCTATCCCGTACTCAATGCTGAATGGTTTATAGCCTATGGATGACATACATGTATTCCGTGTATTTGTATATGTTGAAAGTGGAAATAATTTATAGTAACCGGCGTTTAAATGCTAGGGAGTTTCTGCAGCAAGTAATTGAGGCTGGGGCTGCACCTATGTTGCTTTCTATTGTTCAGAGTGGTATACTAGTATGGTTCTAGCTTGGGGGTTTTATATGACTGTAACATCTATGCAATTGGCTTTACCTGTTTACTCGCCTGCAGAGGACGATGTACAGCTTCAGGAGAGTTTTTTAGGTTTTCCTCCTGAAATAGTGAGACAATGGCTCCCCTTTGTAGAGTTGAAAACCTATCCTGAGTATAAAAGAGAAGATTTGAAGCTCCCATTAACTGGGAAAGAAGATGAAAATTGTTTGGTATTGAGAGGCCGTTCCATCTTTTGGAAGGACCTTCCAGATATCGCTCAGCAGGTGTATACTGTAGCTTTGTGCTGTAAGACATTTTGTACTAGGACGCGCCCTCTGCGGCTGCTACTCAAGCAAGCTAGCCATTGGGGTATCAGTTATTTACGCGATATCTGCGATATCATGACTACTAGGCTTATGTCTCAGCGAGATATAGCGCCTATTCACTTCCCTGGCTTGAGTGCCCCCGTGAGGCGAGAAGGGCATGCCCTTTTACTTGACGCACCTCCTGGCGAGGACAAAAGGATGCAACCTCTGGTCAAGCGGGGAGAGAAGGCACATTGGCTCGTGCAGCCAGTCAGTGAGTACAAAATAGGTGGCGAACGTGTACGAGATGTACGTGTCAGGGTCAATAGCTATTATTCGCATGATCCTATTGTTGGATCCATTAGTAAATATGATATTAATGAATATTCCCATATCAATAAGCTTGTGCGTGATGTTCCTTTTCTAACACGAGAAAATGACCCTTTCTTTACGAGCTCTCTTTGTGATTCTTTTGTAGAAAAGATTAAACAGTCGGAACTAGAAAAGATAGTTTCAGATACACATCGTTACTCCCCAGTGCTATCAAGCTATACGCCTGCTCCGCCGCCCCTTGAGTTACCTGATTTCCCAGCGCTTATCACAAAGTTTTTTTCCCTTGCAAAGCCAGCGCCTGATCTTAATCCAGGTAGTATTCGTAGGGCGTATTCTTTTTCAAGCCTATTGGTATCACTACTGATGTCATGGCGTGGTGGTGGGGCTACTTCTCTGGAAGAGCTCATTGTACATGCGGGTAAGGTGATGGTAACAGAGCTTGCACTTCCCTTGCTTACTTTAGCGGCCGCTGTCGAGGCAGTTACATATAAGGCTCTTTCTCGGGCGGTTCATGCGCTTCGGCCAATTACAGAGCAGCCTATGAAGTGGGCGAAGACGCTTCGGATAGATGAACGAGAAGAAAGTAGCAGCTTTACCATAAGCTGGACGGTGTGGATGCTTTACCATAATTTGTTTAAACAGCGGCTTCCCATGACTGAGGATGAAGCACGGGCCTTACATCGTTAGATCTGTAAAGGTTGGAATAAAAATTTTATTATAATTCCATGCGGGTTGCCAAAGCTAAAATGGCATTGCGCTGGTCCTTTACAGGACCGTCTCCGAGCTTAGAGAAGGCCTCTCGCTTGAGAGATTCTAGGTCAGCAGAGGAGAGCTGTTCTAATTGGGCGCGGATGGCGTGAGTCCATAGAGAGTCCCACCAGGCTTCTTGAGTATCGTGTGAGAAGACCTTTGATTCTTTTACGATGGTGATATTGGTAAAGCCAGCCTGAGTTAACGCCTCTTTGAGATGTGGTTCTGAGCCGAGGTTTTGCACACTAAGCCGTCGGCTTACGCCGCGCTAATGGATCTTTGCATGGAACCAGCTATCCAGCTCAGAGCGATCTCCCCAGACAGAAACTGCAATTTTTCCTGAAGGTTTTAGTACTCGTTTAAACTCTGACAAGGCCTTTTGGACGTTGGGGAGGAAGAACAGGCAAAAGCCTGAGAAGACAACGTCAAAGGCTTCTGGCTGAAACTGAAGCTCTTCTGCATCCATTTGTTGCAGCTGGATCCAGGAAAACGGCGATTCCTTTTTTGCCTCTTCAATCATCTGTGAGCTGATGTCGATGCCTACAGCCTTGCCCTTTTCGCCTACTGCCTGAGCGGCCGGAAAAAGTACGGCGCCCCTGCCGCAGGCAACATCTAAGATAGCATCGCCTGGCTGAGGAGAAGCTAAGTCAACAAGCTTTTTGCCAAAATAGGCAAAGTAGCCGCATCCCTTTTCTCCGTAGCCGGAAGCTCCTTTATCAAATGTAGTCTGTACCCATGCCTTATGTGTATCCATGGGAGATACTTTAGCCTAATTGGCACCTTTAACGATAGGGAAAAAGGGATTCTTGGGCTCCTCACCTTGATCACAGGTATTAGTCTACCCACCAAGATTTGGAGGTGCATGAGCAATTGCTCCGAGTTCACTTAAAAAATCCCACTCTGAAAAGCGTTCAAACCCATGTAGATCGCTGAGGAATGTTGTGTTTGGAGTTCTACAAATCACATCCAAGATTCTGATCCCATTTTTGCCTGCTGGTAACTGGTAAGGCTCAAGTTTTTGAATTAAATTACTTTCAAGTGCTTGTACTGTCTGGACATCCTCACATATAAAAATAAATTTTATTCCAAAAAGATCTGCATGATCACCCCGTGGTTGCCAGTCGATATATGCAAAAGGAACTGATTCATGAATAGGTGAGCCTTTTTTTGGTCCATCTGTCTGTTTTTCATTTAGACATTTCAATATAAAAGAGATAATCTCTGGCTTCAGACGTTCTACGAGTATGTCAGGAAGCGCAATTCTTGTATAAGATCTCCCTAGCCAACCTGCAAGCTTATTCATGCCTTTTGTGCCAATTTCCATTTCTTGTAAGGGGTCGAGGTTAAATAGGTGCTGTCTATCGAAGAAAAATCGTCTATTAATATCGCATTCAATACATTGATTTTGAGGATTATTGATGACTTCAAGATGTAGCTTACGTTGGTGCTTTCCGGTTGCCTCAAAAGATTTGGGGTTATATTTAGTCACAAGTTTAACTGTCATGGCTTCCACTGTTGGATCGGTTGCAAATCTTGATGATACAACCGTGCAAGACTGTGTGCAAATGATGAGGAGCTCCCCTTCAGCTAATGTAATGTCTGTTACAACATTGCCTGGATGGAAAATAGACCCTTGACGCCAACCTTTGGCTTGAATGATTTTCGCGTCGAGAGTATCAAGTGGATCGAGCATTGGCTTATGTGTCATATGAAATCGTTACTTCACGAGAGTCTCGGATAAAAGGATTAGATGTAATAGATGCACTAGATGGGTTTGAGCTTTCCCTTAAAGCCTCTTTTTTAGCTAAAGGCCAGAGCTTGGCCAGTGCAGAACGAATCAACGACTCATCTAGCGTTTTTTCTTGGAACAGAAGACTTAAGGATTGCTCTCCTACAACGTTACGAGACCAAAAACGATACAGATGGCGAAGGGTTGCTGCCTTGCCTTCAGTAAGCAAAGAGTAAATTTTTTCTAAGCGTTCCTGATTTTGGAGCTTAATAACCCCTCCTCCAAGCCATGCATACACAGATTTTCTTTCAACTCCTGCAATATCTGCTATTATTGCTATAGGGAGGCCCTCATCTCGTAGCCATTGAACAATTTCTTGACTCGATAAGGAGGGTGTGTGTCTATCGGTCTCAATTACAGTATATGCCGTTTGTTGTTTGATCATCGTTTGGGGTCTAAGCATGAACTCAGCTGCACTACTAGTAAAAGGTCCACATATTACTCCAAGGCCTATAAGCGCACCAGTTGTGCAAGAACCCGGTTGTAAATACTGCATTTCTCAGCTCCAATTTTTATGGGCAAATTCAGTGCCAATAGACACGAATACTTCTTTAGATATCCCATGAAGGTCTTTTAGATGCTTTATGGCATCTTTAGTTTTCATATTTGCAGGCTGTGAAAAAATAGTGCAATGATCAATATCTATAAGAGCAAAATCGGTACTTGGTCGGTTCCAAATCCATCCATTTTTGACAATAAGAGGGGACTGGAGTTCTGGGGGGAGAGTAAACTGCGGATTGCGTAAAGATTGAAGTCTAAGCTCTCCTATACCTGTCTTGTACCGAGCAACATACGCCCCCTCAAGAGTGGATAATTGTGGTTTGGGTGGTTCAGCAGGTAAGGCCCAGTTGCTTAAATAATCTTTTAACGGGCGACTATTCTCGGCAATTATTAAATTGACGTAGCGTATGCCCAATGCTGTCATCCAC
>JAFEGS010000639.1 GCA_018239705.1 Verrucomicrobiota bacterium
AAGCCTATGCGGCACGTCGCATTGAACAGCCTCCCATTGTCCATGCAACTGTTGCTAATGGGGAATTTCATATTAAGGCTGGAGGGTACAAGCAGGGCCCATTGCCCTATTTCACGACAAAGGTCAATGGAGGCTTCTTCTCGAATGGGGCAAATTATGGTCTTCCTAGCATTATGGGCTTGATCATGCTCAACCACACGGAGAACGGCTTTCCACTGGCGGTTATGGACTCTTCTACGATTACAGCCATGAGGACTGCTGCGGCCATGGGCGTGGCTGCAAAATATGCAGCAAAGCCTCAATGTAGGGTAGCGACAATATGTGGTGCGGGCAGGCAGGCTTCGTGGCAGCTACGTGCGTTAAAAGAGGTGATGCCACAAATCCACACCATTTTTGTCTATTCAACTTCTTTTGAGAAAAGTGAGCAGTTTTCTCGAGCAATGTCGCAGGAGCTGCAGATGCACATAGTGCCTACGAGGGAGCTGAAAACTGCGCTTCAAGCAAGCCAAGTGTGCATTACATGCACAAATTCAAAGAAATATTTTGTTGATAAAAGCATGGTGCCAGCTGAGATGTTTATTGCTGCTATGGGGGCAGACAGCCCTGACAAGCAAGAGATAGACCCACAGCTATTCAGAGAGGCAAGCATCGTTGTGGATATCCGTGAGCAGTGCGCTCAGGTAGGAGAGCTCCATCATGCTCTGGGCTTAGGACTAGTAGACGAAAATAGGGTTATTGAGCTTGGTGATGTTGTTACAGGCAAATGGCCTAAAGAGAATGGTCTTGGGAATCCTGTTATTTTCGATTCTACCGGGACAGCAATGCAAGATACTGCGCTTGCCGCCCTCGTGTATGAAAGAGCAATCCAGAACGGCAAGGGGTCATATTTCCAATTCTTTAATTGAACTTACCCAAACATCGATGAAAAGGCGCCCATTGCTCCAGGCGATTCTGTCTGCTCTTTGAGTTTGCTGCAGGCATCGTCGTAGGCTGCTTTGATGAGTGTCTCGAGCCCTTCGACATCTTCTGGGTCTACGCAGTCCGGCTTAATCTGGATGCGCTTCATCTCGTTTGCGCCGGTCAGGGTAATATGGACAAGGCCATTGCCTGCGCTGCCAGTTACTTCCATAGTATCAAGCTTTTCTGAGATGCTCTCTTGCATCTGGCTTAGCTGCTGCTGGAACATTTTTGCCTGTTTTTTCTTCTTGAGAAAACCTGATCCCATGATTACTTTCCTTTTTGTTTGTGTTGTACTGTGGCGTCGAGTTCCACGGAGGCAAATTGGACTAATGTATCGTAATGTGCTTTTTTTCGCCCCTCATGCATGATAGGAGGTGCTTCCATTGCCCTTGGAGCCGGAGCCGGAGCTGGCGGCGGAGGTGCTTGAGGTGATGCTGGAGGTGTCTCATGTGTCTTCACTTCAGCTTTTGCAGGCTCTGCAGTGGGTTTTTCTTTGAGCTGTATAAGGCTCTGCTCGATCTGTATCAGCTTTCTCGTGATGTGTTCGAGAGGGACTCGCAGCCGTACACGCACAATCTTAATGAGAAGTGATTCAAGCGCTATCTGTTCTGAGATCGCCGTTTTAATGTTGGACTGTGTCTCAGCGATCATCTCCAGTATGGCAAGGCACTGCTCCTGCGTGTAGATCTTATTTGAGGCTTCATATTTTTCTTTTCTTAATGGATCTGCCTCAGAGCCTAGCTTGGAAAGCAGGATAGTTTTGAAGTGGGCGTGCAGCTCTTCGAGGAAGTGATGGAGGTCTTTACCTTCTAAAAAGAGCTTTTGGGCAATGTTAAAGGCAACGCGTATATCATTACTTGCAACTGCCTGGTCGAGATCGAAAAAGAGTTCATGAGGAATGAGCCCGAGCACCTCTTGGACCGCCTCTTTCGTAATAGAGCCTTCGGAGAAGGCGATAATCTGGTCAAAGAGCGATTCGGCATCGCGAAGGCCGCCGTCTGCAAAGGTGGCGATTCTGGCAAGCGCAGTCTCGTCGATGGTGATGGCCATGTCAGAGGCTATCATGCGCAGTTTTTCGCTGATTGCTTCCAGTGGCAGTCTTTTGAGGTTAAAGCGCTGGCAGCGGCTCAAAATGGTTGCCGGTACCTTGTGCGATTCGGTAGTGGCAAAGAAAAATTTTACATTGGCAGGAGGCTCTTCCAGCGTTTTCAAAAGGGCATTAAAGGCCTCTTTTGTCAGCATGTGCACTTCGTCGATGATATAGATCTTCCATTGGCCATGAGCAGGGCAGTAGCCCACCGATTCAGCAATCGTTTTGATGTCATCGATGCCTCTATTTGAAGCTCCATCGATTTCCAGTACATCGAGCGAGGAGCCGGCTGCAATTTGGCGGCAGGAGGTGCAGCTATTACACGGTTCGGTATCTGCAGTTAGGCTGCTGCAGTTGAGCGCTTTAGCTAAAATTCTGGCTAGTGTTGTCTTTCCTGTTCCACGAGAGCCGCAGAAAAGATAGGCGTGCGCGGTGCAGCCTTTTTTAATAGCATTTTTCAGCGTCTGCACGATAGGATCTTGTCCAAAGACTTCTCGGAATATCTTAGGACGGTATTTTCTGGCGAGTACTTGATAATCTGGCATGGTAGCCACAAGTATAAAATAATGATTCAATTTCTTTCATTTCCTTTCTTTGGTATAAGAAATACATAATGTAAGGACAAGGTATGCCTACTGTCAGCGAAAGTGACGATTTAAAATTTTCTAGAGAGCAGAGTTTTTTTGACAAAAGCCGTGCTGTTCACTGGGCGATTCTCATTGTTTTTGGGATAGCTCTTTTCTGCTTCATACACCTCAGAGAGGTCTATGTGGTGACTGTGGAGCTTGGCAAGGCTGCCCCCCACTACATTGTTGCCGATATTGATTTTTCCTATCCTGACGAGGAGGCAACGGCTGTTCTCAGGCAAGAGGCACTCCTAGACGTTGGTAAAATCTATTCCATAGATCCAGATGATGTGCGCAAGAGACGACTTGATTTTGAAGGCACCTTAATCTACGACCAAGACTGGCGAAAGGCTGTCAAGCAAAGCACGTTTGATGAGATGTATCGCGCAATGGAGCGCCTGGAGCAGGTGCTGCTCGAGGCGAGGTTTTCAGACGCTCGTACCATTGAAAAGATGAACGAGCTCAATTTTTCGACCAAAAATTTTCACGAACTTGCCCCCTTCGACCCCGTACAAGGAGCCTACCTTCCTGAAAAGGTGTGGGACGCAATCAAACAAACTGCTTTTGGCAACCAGCTCTTCAACCCTGCCACAGTTGACTATATAATAGACTTTTTAAAAGCAAAAATCTGGAATATGCGCGAAGATACGCAGCTTGAGCGGCGTGTACGAAAGTCTTTGCAGGGCAAGATCCAGCAAAAATACACCTACGTCTCAGCCGGGAGCCGCATTCTGGCTCAAGGGGAAAAGGCAACAGCTCGCCATATTGCCATGCTCCAGGCGATGAAGCATGCGCTGAGCGAGCGGCGCAATCTTTGGCATCCAAAGACCGTTTTGGGAAGCCTTCTACTCACAGGGGTGCTTATATCAGTGGGAGCGGCCTTTTTGCGCTGCCACCATCCCGATGTATTACACTCTAACAGGACACTTGCGCTTCTCGTCACCGTGATTATTTTTGGCCTGATTTTGGCGAAGGTGACTGAATTTCTCTTACTCAACACCACCCACAACCTCTATGAGATTGTGCGCTATCCTTTGATTACCCCGTTCTGTGCCATTCTGCTCTGTAGTCTTGTGAACTGGAGTGTGGCCATTTTTGTCAGTGCGCTTTTGTCAGGGCTTTTTGATACGGTTCTGGCGATCGATCGTCCGGGCTTTTTGATTTCAAACCTTGTCGTTGCCTTTTTTGCTATCCTCTACACAAGGTCGCTGCGCCGTAGAACAGAGGTGTTTGTGGTCTGCTGCAGGGCGTGGGCCGCTGCCTGCGTATTGATTGTTGGCTTTTATCTCTATGATGGCGCCCGAGGTGGTGTGTCGATCGTGGCCGACGTGGCAAGTTCTGGGCTTTTTATGCTCTTTACGGCTGTGCTTGTCCTTGGGCTATTGCCTGTGTTTGAGTCGCTCTTCCGCATTCTGACCGGCATCACGCTTATGGAATATATGGACCCCAACCACGAGCTGCTCAGACGGCTGACCATAGAGGCTCCGGGGACCTACCAGCACTCTCTTATCATGGGAAGCGTGGCTGAAGCTGCTGCCAACGCTATTGGTTCCAATGGCCTCTTTTGCCGCGTGGCAACGCTCTACCACGATATTGGAAAAGTGTCTATCGCTCAGTATTTCACTGAAAACCAGCAGCTGGGTGTGAATATCCATCAGCTCCTTACACCGGTAGAATCGGCCCAGGTGATTATCTCTCACGTGGTTGAGGGCGTTTCCTTGGCACGAAAAGCAGGCCTTCCTGAGCAGATTATCGATATCATCAAAGAGCATCACGGCACCGGGCTTGTCTACTTCTTCTACCACAAACAGCTGGAGAATGTGGGCGGCAACCGCGATTTGGCAAATGAAAAAGAGTTTCGCTATTCTGGCCCCAAGCCGAGAACAAAAGAGTCGGTGATCATCATGATTGCAGACTCTCTGGAAGCGGCTTCTCGATCTCTCGATGAAGTAAATGAGGAGACATTGACGAGGCTGTTAGACCTGATCGTAAAAGAGAAGGTAGAAGATGGCCAGTTCGATGATTCGCTCTTGACCTTTGAAGAGCTGGGCAGGGTGAAAAAGGCGATGATTAAGAGCCTTCTTGCCATTGGCCACTTCCGCGTCAAATACCCTGCGCGTATAAAGCGAGAGAATAAAGAAAAGATCAATCAAGGGTGGACTTAAAGTTCCCTTGCTGTTTTAGATATTGGCATGTAAAATGGTTGTCCTGTGTTAATGGAATATCTAAATATACAAAACAGTAAGGGCAATTATGAATGTACTAAAAAATATAATCAAATTAGTTACGGTCTCCATCACAGCCTTGTCACTACAGAGTTGCGCCACAATTGCAGGCGATAATACGCGTACAGTGTGTGTGAATTCACAGCCTCAAGGAGCTGGGATTTACGTCGATGGCCAGCGCCG
>JAFEGS010000063.1 GCA_018239705.1 Verrucomicrobiota bacterium
GTGCGGCGTGAAGCGCCGCACAGCATGCGATGCCATAACTTTTTGAGGACTTACGGCTTTTCATCTACGAGCCTGCGCAAGTATAGTTCAAGAGGTCGAGAATTATTTTGTACTATCTGTGCTTCAAGTTCTTCAACTATTTTTGAACCTATTACATAGGGCTCGCATCTATTTATAATACTCATATTATAATACTCATATTCTTGTCGAAGATCTCATTTTTTTGGCAATTCAGGATAGCAAAGAGAGATCTTATATACAAGATTTTGTTTACCCTGTTTTATGTCCTGACACAGCTGTAAGTATACCCTCCATCCCCTGTAAAAGTCCCTCAAAGATAGGTCGAGCATAATTATGCTCATTGCGTTGTAAGTCTTTACAGAGCTTGACAAAACTATTGTGATACTGCATCCATTCAATAGCTAACTCTATATTATCCTGGAATGCATTGTTTTTCTTATGCTCTTTTAATATGAAATGCTCTTCCATTATTTCGGCCCAAGTCTTGGTAAATAGCTCGCTAGAGCGAAACTTCTTACGCGCAGCTGTCACTATCTGGTGTGAGGCAATATGAGAAGTATCCTCTCGCTTCAAAAACGTAAAGAGCGCCTCCTCCATTGTGAGAATGCCGTGGACCATAGACCATGTGGAAGGCTGCACGATATAATCAGCAAAGAGAGAGGGAAGATAGGCCTCCTCTAAAGCCCCAAGAGGAACTTGGGTGAGGAAGCGGCGCAGCGCGAGCTCCTTCAGAAGACGCCGGAGATCCTGATTCAGCTTCGTACTGCTCAAGTCAGCGCGAAGAATCGCCTCTTGCGCTTCTGCCTGCTCTGCACTGTCTGTAGCCCACAAGGCTCGTACAAGGAGTGTAAACAAAATATTTTGATTATTTGTGACATCCGATTTGCATCTACCCCCAACTTCAACACTATCTTGGTATACACTGCTCGCTTGAGACTCAAAGCTGTTCTTTTTCATAAGAGTGAGAAGAAGATTTTTGCGCTCTTGATATATACCTGCCCTTTTTATCTCAGAAACTCTCTGCATGATTTGGCAGGAGGTAAAAAAGCCGAGAAGACCATGCTGGTCAGGATCGCGTGAGATCTGCTTAATCAGCTGGAGAAGGTCGTCAAAGAGGCGAAGGGTCTGTGCGTCTCGCTCCAGGCCGGTCATCTTCTTGTAGCGGCTGATGAGCTCTTGTAAAATGAGATCATCATGTACTATGTTTGTAAACCCTTCGGCATACTTCTCAAGGCTTTCTAGTCGCACCAATAAGAGGTCGAGAGAGAGGTCAAAGCTATTGTCAGTAAAGTAGAGACATCGTACAATCTTTTTTGCTATGAGGCACTTTAATTCAGGCAGATCAATACTGCCATCAAATCTCAGCCTTACCATATTCTCTAATCCCATTTCGTAGGGTGAAAGGCAAAAAATCGCGCCTGCATAATTGGTAAGGGTTTTTGTAAGTACTGCAATCATGCGCTCTTTGTACCCGCTCAGGGCCTTAGCCTCCTGAATAGCTGGGAGCTCTTTAATGATCGCGTAGAGGTCATAGATGATCTGGTAATTAGACGTCTCCCGAGGAAGCTTTTGTAGTAGCTTGTAGAAAGACTGCTGGACCCGCCTCACTCTTTGCCACTGAGGTGTGTTGACCTTGGAAAGGAAGGCCATCTGGTTCTGGAGGTCATCTATCCATGCAGAAAGGCTTGCTGCATAGAACAGCCCTTCATGGACCTGGTTGGAGTAGTAAAAATCAACATCATACAGCTGCTCTTTGAGATCTGAAAGATAGCCTGTAAGATTCTCTAGACAAGTCATATCGGGCTGCAGGCTATACGATGTCCATTGCCAGTCTTTTTTGATCTGCTTTTCTAGATCAGCTTCCTTTTTGTAGAGACACTTTGCAACCACATTTTCCATCACCTGAACTATGGGAAAAATAGTGGAATACCAAAAGCTTGACAAAGAAGCGCCTTGCCTGAAACAGCGCTCATAGGGAAGTGCAATATTGCTACAAGTGGGCAGAGCATCATTCTCCGAGTTTGCAAGCGATTGTTCAATAGGATTGATCTCCTTAGCGAGTCTTTCAAGGCGCTCTTGTAGCTCTGTGATGTTCGTCGCATAGTGCAAAAAGCGCACTGTATCTTGGTGAATCACCCTTATGGACTTTTGTAGATAGGGTTTGGCATAGGCAAGAGTCTTTTTTTGTGTTTCGATCTTCTCTTCTACCTCTGTGATGAGCCCGCTTAGAAGGGTGAAGGAGGGCGATGAGCTCTTTTCACACTCTGCAATGACCTTTTTATAGAGCTCAACTGTTTCTCGATGCTCCGGACTTTTTATAAGAAGCAGTAACTTCTTGTTTATTTTGTTTAAGAGATAGCCATTTAGTTCAAAAGTAATGAACTTCTGGAAGCCATCTGCAGCATGTTTCTCGTCTAAAAAGGGAAGATAGCGGCTGAGCTCTTGAATGCTCGCTAGACAGCTATTCAGCCTGCCAGAGAGGTCTGAAATGTCGGAGTCCCATTGAAGGGACACATTGCGTGACTGGAGGCTAAGAGCGATGGTTTTTTGCTCTGTTGCAATAGAGTTCAGGCTCTCCTCAATGGCATATATATCATTTCGCAACTGGTCTGGAGAGGGAGGGGCAATATCATCGTGGCAGAAAAATTTAGAACTAGAATCTAGTGAGAGATCTGTATTCATAGTGCAACCTGGATTTGGTTTAAGCAAGTCTATGTTCGACATGATTTCTTGTAAATTCATTTGGATGCTATATTGTACTACCATTTTATTTCTAATTTAAAAGGAAACTATGACGTATCCTCTCCCTTCAATCCCTTCGCAATCTCCAACAGCCTCTCTCTACATACCCAAAATAATCACCAACAAGATACGTGAACAATCTGTAGAAACACTCATCAAAGCCCTCCAAACACTTAAGATAAGTGATAAGAACATTGCTCATTTATTATCCCTGCCCGAGCCTGACATTGTACCCATACGCAAAATCAGCCCTCCCGATTTTGAAGATGAGACCCTAAAATTTAAAGATGAAACTTTACATAGACTTGTAGAGAGTAAAAATAATGTCGTAGTAGAAGAGCCAGACTGCTCTATAGAGCTCTATCACGCCCTAGAGGACCATGAAAACGAGCTGCGCCTGCTCAGACACGGGGAGAAAAATGACCATTTTGCAAGCAATGCCGCGCAGTACATGATGGGCCTCCTTAAAAGAGAGGAATACCAGAAATGGATTTTGCTCTGTCCTGAATTTACTATCTACACCACTACGCCTGAATTTCATGCGCAATGTGAAGAGGCTATCTTTGGCTGCCTCAATCGGCCCTATACTCTCTTGAGCCTTACCAGCATTTTCTGCCTCCTTAAAGAGGTCAAACACCCCAATGCACTTCTGTGGAGTAGCTTCTTTCAGGCTGTGAAGCAATCGAACCAGAATCAATTAAAATCAAGTATATGTACTCTCCTCTCAGAGGACGAGCGCTTCCCCGGCCTCTGGAAGCAGGAGGCTGCCGTGCCGCTCACCCAGGCGCTCTACATAGCTGAAAGCATCCCCAATCTCGAGGCTGCCTACGACCTCCTTAATCGCCACCTGGTACGCATACTCAATCACGACGCAGAGATACTTCTCTCCCTGTTGCAGCTACTCAGCAACGTATGCAAGCAGTACAAAAATGAGCTCGGGAAAAAAGAGGCCCTTATCAAACAGATAATCCCCTTTTTATCAAAAATTGACTTTAAGGATACTGAGCTCCAATGGAAGACCTACAGACTGCTTATCAACGCATGTAGGGACACAAAAGATCATGTGCTCATCCTGGCACGCGTGTCGATGATCTATCAGCTGCTTAAAACCCAAAAATTTGGCGATCGCTTACGCGACACCATCTTGCTGCTTTTAAAAACATGGCCAAACAGAGATTTTACAACCGTAGCGATCTTACTACCAACAGGGCTCTCTCCAGGAAGACTCCTCAATGAACTCACGCGCTCCCTTCATGCCTCTGCAGATGGCGTTTTTATCGAACAGTACGAAAACCTCATTCAAAATAGCTCTGAAGTTGTGCAGTTGATAGCCATTCGGCTGTATAAACTGACCTTGCTCAATCTCTATATACAGACGCCGGACAAGAATACCTCCGCTCTATCTAAACCCAAGCTTCTGAAATTAGCCTTCCAAAGCCCATACCTCACTGTTATTAAAGAAGCACTTGCTACCTTCTATAAAAAACAGTTCCAGGAAGACCTGCAAAGTGATGCTATTTTTCCTTACTGCGAATTCATTATCCAAGCCTTGGTAAAGATCCCAATAGAATCGTATAAAGAAGCATCTACCCATGAGTTCATTTATAATTTATTTTTAACATATGCAGGAAACTATAAAAACACAAAAAACAAAAGCCCCGTGGCAAAATATTTTGAATACTTCACAAAATCAAATGATGAACTACTAAAGCTCTCAGGTAATGGTCAATTGTATGGGAAGAATCATTGGGCAATGTTCTTTTACACGCTAAAACTAGCCGAAAGCAATAGGCTGGATCTCTCCCAAAGTAATGAAAATGACCTTCTGCCACATCTATACATGCTGAAAAACTGCTGCAAAGCACTGTTCAATGATAATGCTCCTGAGGAGTTAGCTGCCCTCATCTGCCATGAGCTTACCTCACTCTTCGAGAGCACACAAAATCAGGCAATGCGAGATAACAGAGATCTGTTTGGCAAGCATATGGAGTTTATCCTGGACATCATGTACATCAACAACAGGTGCCTCTTTGTCGAGCTGTTCAAGGGCAACGCTGATGCCGCATTTGTGGCGTCTATCAAATATCTAGAAAACATAAAGTATATGATAGATAATCTAGAAAGAAAAGCCGATATCATAGAATATGCAGCACACTGCGTAAAAACAGATTTTATAGTGGGTACGTTCACTACAAAAATCTCAGAGGAGCGCAAGCTCATATACTGTAAAAAGTTATTTCCTATTATTCAATTCCTTGAAATGCACGATCCGGCATGTCCCATCTATATGCTCTTTCTTGGGAAAGTAACCTCTATTGAGCCAGTAGACGATAGCATACGTGATCGGTTGATAGACTTGATCGGTTCACTTACAAAGCACTATAAAAACCTCTATTTCCTGAATAAAAACAAAGAAATCATTATAAATCATATGCTGCCGAGTCTTAAAAAGAAGCTCGATTCGCTGTAATTTAAAGCCGCGAAGATCGTAAAAAATTCTTGTCACAAATAGCACTACCCGCTATGCAGTGGCTTTCAAAGAATTTATTGTTATGAGGCCAATCATGAAGCTCTCCCATGCATTCACAGCGATGCTGCTCTGCGCCCAGTCATTTATGCCGCAAGCCCACTCAGAAGGCAATTGCCACTACCACGCACAGGCACTCCCAGGAAGCTGGCAGCAGCTTATCGCTCCCCCTCCATCTCCCACATGGACTCCCAATGCACCTCTGCTGCTTACCGACGGCAGCCTTCTGATTAACAATATTGGCGCACCGGACACATGGAAGTTAACACCAGACAGGTATGGAAGCTACATTAACGGCACCTGGTTGCAGGTAGCCTCGCTGCCAATTATCGATGGTATACAGTATGCACCAAGCTTTTACGGCTCGGCAGTACTGCCTGACGGAAGGGTGATTTATGTCGGTGGTGAATATAACCAAGGTGAAGACGCTCTTACCAACATGGGAGCAATCTACGATCCTGTACTGGACGTCTGGACCCCTGTCAGCCCACCTGTGGTGAATGGCACTCCCCTAGCGGCTATTGGAGACGCCCCATCGGTAGTTCTCGATAATGGCACCTTCATGTTTGGCTCCATTTTTCCACTCGCTACGCCAATATCGTCAGGCCCAACAACCTTTTTGCTCAATCCAAAGACGCTCACCTGGACTGCAAGCGGTTTTGGCAAATATGACTCGTGCGATGAGGAGGGGTTTACCCTCCTGCCCAATGGAAAGGTGCTCACAGTAACCACCAACGTCAACCGCAATGGCGCTCCTCCCAATCCGACACTTGCGCAGCTCTATAACCCAAGAACAGGCTCCTGGGCAGGCGATTCCAGCACAGTGAATCCTCTGAGTGACTACGGCTACACCTACGAAATAGGCCCGCAGGTCTTGCGGCCAAATGGTACTGTATTCACACCGGG